>NZ_WSPG01000038.1:0-32682 GCF_022819185.1 Morganella sp. HSTU-ASny43 | reverse complement strand
ACCCGGGGAAATATGTATATCACACACATCCTGTTACTATTCACCCGCTGATAATGTAAACATTTAAGTACAGCGTTTTGCTTTACTAACATGACTGTAAATGCGAAACCGTGAATATGATCACTAAACAACCACATACCGGAATGCATAACAATTCACTGCTTTAATTAAATATCTTTGTTATTCCCTGCTGTCGCTTACTTTTCATTCATGTAACGTAACATTATCAATGTGATCTTTATCATCAAATTTATCCTGACTGTGTCACATTTTTATTTTTATCCCAGGTTTCAGTTGAAGGATTCAATAAATCATAACGTTTTTCCGTACGATCAATAAAAACAAAGATGATTATAACAATTGTTACTTATAAGATATTTTAACTTAAATTACCGTACCAGTGCATCTGATGCATAGTTTTTGTTAAAAAAGAACAAGACTTCTCATCCGTTTTTTTATTCTTCCTGTAAAGATAGATTTAAATTTGTACGTTTAACCCTTATTTACTTTTTCTTAACCTATATAAAATCCCACAGAATAAAATGGCTTTTCATTGCAGCATAACTGCCCGACAGCATTGAATTATTCATATTACTCCCGGATTTTAACGATGAGGTAAATGTATATTTAACATAAATACACAACAAGACATTAACAAATACAATTCATTGAATATAATGAATTATTTCAGTTTAAGTGATACAGATCACCCGGTTTACACCTGTGATTAATACGGATTTTGTTTATTTCAGCCCCCCCCATTCCCTTTTCATTTTTTTTCACGCATGATGATTTCACGCCAAACGAGAAGGATGGCAGAGAAAGAAATAACAGAAATAAAAAAACTGAATTTGAATTAAGACAAGAACACTACCGGATTTACAAATGTTATATCATTCACAAGGCATGATACTTATAAACAGATAAATGCCTGTGTAAATTATCGAGTTATTATTATAAATAATTGGAGATTTTACCATGATGTATCCAGCAGAACCGTATCGTATTAAAAGTGTTGAAACCGTATCCATGATCCCTCGCGAAGAGCGTATCAAAAGAATGAAAGAGGCCGGGTACAACACTTTCTTGTTGAATTCCAAAGACGTTTATGTCGATTTACTGACCGATAGCGGCACCAACGCCATGTCCGATAAACAATGGGCCGGCATGATGATGGGTGACGAAGCATACGCGGGCAGCGAAAACTTCTTCCATCTGGAAAGAACTGTTCAGGAATTATTCGGCTTTAAACACATCGTTCCTACTCACCAGGGCCGCGGTGCAGAGAACTTACTCTCTTCATTAGCTATCAAACCGGGTCAGTATGTTGCAGGTAACATGTACTTCACCACCACCCGTTATCACCAGGAAAAAAATGGTGCGACATTCATCGATATCGTCCGCGATGAAGCTCACGATGCGGGCCTGGATGTGAAATTCAAAGGCAACATCGACATTAAAAAACTGGAAAAACTGATTGCTGAGAAAGGCGCGGAAAATATCGCTTATATCTGTCTGGCGGTAACCGTAAACCTGGCAGGTGGTCAGCCGGTCTCTATGGCAAACATGCGTGAAGTCCGCCAGTTATGTGATAAGCACGGCATCAAAGTGTTCTACGATGCGACCCGCTGTGTGGAAAACGCCTACTTCATCAAAGAGCAGGAAGAAGGCTTCGAAGATGTCTCCATTAAAGACATCGTTCACGAAATGTTCAGCTACGCTGACGGTTGTACCATGAGTGGTAAAAAAGACTGTCTGGTGAACATCGGTGGTTTCCTGTGTATGAACGACGACGACATGTTCTCTGCTGCACGTGAACTGGTTGTGGTTTATGAAGGGATGCCTTCTTACGGTGGTCTGGCCGGTCGTGATATGGAAGCGATGGCTATTGGTTTACGCGAAGCGATGCAGTTCGAATACATCGAGCACCGCGTCAAGCAGGTTCGTTACCTGGGCGAAAAACTGAAAGCTGCCGGTGTACCGATTGTTGAGCCGGTCGGCGGCCACGCAGTATTCCTCGATGCACGCCGTTTCTGCCCGCATCTGACCCAGGATGAGTTCCCGGCACAGAGCCTGGCAGCCAGCATCTACATGGAAACCGGTGTACGTTCTATGGAGCGCGGTATTATCTCCGCAGGCCGTAACAAAGAAACCGGCGACCATCACCGTCCGAAGCTGGAAACCGTTCGTCTGACTATTCCTCGTCGTGTATACACCTATGCACACATGGATCTGGTTGCTGACGGTATTATCAAACTGTTCAAACACAAAGAAGACATTAAAGGGCTGAAGTTCGTATACGAGCCGAAGCAGTTACGCTTCTTCACTGCACGCTTTGATTACGTGTAATTATCTGATGACAGAGGCCTCATTATTTTAATGGGGCCTTTTTGTCTCTGCATCCCTATAACAATAAAGAACAAATAAAATCGATAAATATGAATGCTGTTGGTGATATTTATCATTAATAGGAAACTTTTATTATGAGTATTCATAGTGCCGATACAAATAAATCACCCGGACTGACCAGCGGAACCATGCTTGTTATAGCAACAGTCGTTGGCGGCGGTATGTTTTCTTTGCCGATTGCGATGGCCGGTGTCTGGTTTTCCGGTGCCACCGTTATTTTGATTTTAGTTGCAATTATGATGTTACTGACCGGTCTGATGTTAGTTGAAGTTAACCTGCATTTTGAACCGGGCGCCAGCTTTAATACCTTCACCACCGAGTTACTGGGCAAAAAATGGAATATTGTCGTGGGTATTGCCTTCGGGTTTGTACTCTATATTCTGACGTATGCCTATATATCCGGGTCATCCGCTGTTCTGACTCAGACGATATTAAAATATACCGGTGTCGCCCTGCCGATAAAAGCCGCGGTCGTGATTGTCGCCTGTCTGGTGGCTGCGATTGTCTGGTACAGCTCATTATGGGTCGGACGTATTACCACCATTTTAATTTTCGGTAAGTTTATCGCGTTCTTTGCCACCTTCTCCGGACTGGTTGCACACGTGGAAATTGCCAATCTGCTGGATTCCGCATCAGTGGCAATACCCGGAACGAAATATCTGCCTTATGTTCTGATGACACTGCCGTTCTGTATTATTTCGTTTGGCTTCCACGGTAACGTGCCGAGCCTGGTGAAGTTGTACGGCAAAACCAAATTCCGCTTTATTACCCGTTCAATTATTATCGGGACAATATTTGCGGTACTGCTGTATATCTTCTGGCTGGGTGTCACGATGGGCAATATCAGCCGTGCCAACTTCTCTCCGATTATTGCCAAAGGCGGGAACATTGATGTGTTCGTTGAGGCTATCGGCGGGGTGATGTCAGGGAAAACCATGGATCTTATCCTGACATTCTTCGGTAACTTTGCGGTGGCCAGTTCCCTGCTGGCAGCAACACTCGGCCTGTTTGACTATATTGCCGACCTGCTGAACTTTAAAAATGACAGCGCCGGTCGTTTCAAAACAGCAGTAGTGACGTATCTGCCACCAGCGGTGGTGTGTTTCTTCTTCCCGAACGGATTCGTTTATGCCATCGGTTATGCCGGTCTGGCCTTTACTATCTGGAGTGTGATTTTACCGCCGTTCCTGGTAAAAGCCTCCCGCAAACGCTACAGCGACAGCGATACCATTTACCGTTCGCCGTGTAACAGCGCGGTACTGAATCTGGTGATTGTCTGCGGTGCGATTGTGTATCTGACGGTCATTCTGGATGTGTTCGGCTGGCTGCCGGCATTTAAATAAGCGGTTACAGACGGCCGGAGGCAAATCATGCTCCGGCCGCTTGTGCAGCGGTTCTCTCTGATCTGCCGGGAGGCAAATCATGTATTTCACCCTGTTACACTGGCAACATCCGCTGTTTACCCGCCGGGAAGCTCTGCGGCTGCTTATTCAGGTACAGCGCGCCGTTCATATGACGCGCAGGGAGAGACGGGAACGCCGGATCAGAAAAAACGCATCGGGATAAGAGCGGAAAACTGATCGATTTTTTTTATAAACTTACGGTAAAGCGCTTTCATAATCTCTCCAAAACCGTGATGACTATCACGTACCGCGTATCTTACTCATCCCGCTCCGTCCTGCAAGGGTTGACGCACATTTTTTCATCTCTGTCCGGTGTAAAAAAATCACGACACTTTATCACTCAGATTGCAACTCTGTGATATGGTGATGCAATCGTTTGTTCGCTGCATTTACAGGATAAAACATGCAAAAATCGTTATTTATCGGTACGTTGTTATCTGCATTTTTTTTCAGTGGTTTACACCCTGCTCTGGCGCTGACTTCACAGCAGGCCGCCGAAAAGCTCTCTCTGACCGAACTGGCGGAGACCTACAGCCCGGCACAGATTTCCGCACTGACACAGCAGCCGGAAGCAAACCGGTTCGATGCGCTGATGATCACCATCGGTGCCCTGACGGCGGATGACCTGAAAAATCCGGCAGCAGAGAGTGATAAGCTTCAGGCCTTTGTTGATGCACAACAGCAGGAGCACACCCGCTATCTCGGCAATGTGTCGGATAAAAATATTGTGCCGCGCCTGCATACCGCCTGGAAAACCGCAGTGTTCCCGAATGACACGAAGACGCTGAAAACCCTGAATAACTTTATTGATAAAGGCTATACCAGCGGCTATAACCTGGTGGATACCCGCGAAGAATCCGGCTTTGATAAAACACGGATGATCCGCTACGGCCATAATGATATCGATCACGCCGCCCAGCTGGTTTACCTGCTGCGCCGCGAAGGCTTTGATCCGAAAGTGCAGCTGACGCCGAAATCATCCGCATTTCTCTATCTGGATGAATGGGGTGAGGCGGATTATCCGGTTACCACGCTGAAAAGCGGCAAAAAAGTGGCGATCGCCAGTGAATATAATCTCGACCTGGAATTTCCGTCAGCTGAAGAGCGTAACCGCTTTCAGAGCCTGATTGACCAGTACGCCAAGAAAAATACTGCTGACCAGAAAGGGCTGATCCGCGCCGCCTGGTGGCAGCCGTTTTACCGCAGTTATGTCCCTGTGGACGGTTATGATGTGGTAGCCGAAACCCGTGTGACCAGCGGTCATTATCAGGCTGATTTGATGGCACTGCCGGAAAACGCGGAAAAACAGGCGGAAAATATCCGCAAAGCGAAAAGCGGGATGCAGGTAACGAGTGAAAAAGTGTGGGTAAACCCGTCTTTTTACCGTTATCTGCAGGGGGATTATAAGTAATCCTCTGCCGGACAGGACGGTGCGGTGTTAAGCCCGGCGCCGCCCTTCCGGTTCTGATGATAACGGGCAAAACGAAAAGCCGCTGTAAATACCTCCCTGTACGCTCAGGCTCGCCATCCATGGCTCGCATGCTTTTCGTTCGCCTGCCCGTTATCATGAACCTGACATTCAGGTTGCTTCGGAAGAGCAGATCACAGATTGTTTATCCGCCGATAAACAGCCCCGCAATTGTGGCCGCCATCAGGTTGGATAACACCCCGGCGACCAGTGCTTTCATCCCGAGAGTGGCAATCTCTTTGCGCCGGTTCGGGATCAGACTACCGATACCGCCGATAGCAATTGCCACAGTACCGAAGTTAGCAAACCCGCACAGAGCGAACGAGAGGATGATTTGTGTCCGCTCAGTCATCGGCAGACCGGTGGCAGCCACGACTTCATTGCCCTTCAGATATTCCGCCAGGTTGGCATAGGCAAAAAATTCGTTGATAACAATTTTCTGCCCGATAATGGCACCGGATGTCAGCGCTTCATTCCACGGAATACCCATCAGCCACGCCAGCGGTGACAGCAGATAGCCGAGGATCAGTTCCATGCTCAGATCCGGCAGACCGAACCAGCCGCCGACACCGCCGAGCAATCCGTTTAACAGCGCCACCAGGCTGACAAACGCCAGCAGCATTGCGCCGACCGCCAGCGCCATATTCAGGCCGTTAATCGCCCCTTCCGCCGCCGCGTCAATAATATTCGCCGGGCGGTTTTCCTGCACCGGTTTGGCGCCGGATTCATCGGCCGTCTGCTGTGTTTCCGGGATCATCAGTTTAGCAAACAGTAACCCGCCCGGTGCCGCCATAAAGGAAGCTGCCAGCAGGTATTCCATTTTCACCCCCAGCGAAGCATAGCTTACCAGCATAGTACCGGCGATAGATGCCAGCCCGCCGCACAGCACGGCAAACAGTTCAGAGCGGGTCATGCTGCCGAGATACGGTTTAACCAGCAAAGGCGCTTCTGTCACACCAAGAAAAATATTGGCCGCTGAGTTCATCGATTCCGCACGGCTGGTTTTCAGCAGACGCTGTAACGCCCCGCCGACCCAGCGCACGAGGATCTGCATAATCCCCAGATAATAAAGTACCGCTGACAAGGCGGAGAAAAAGACAATAATCGGCAATACCCTCAACGCGATAACAAACCCGCCGCTGCCGAAAATCTCAAACATTTTGTCAGAGACCAGACCGCCGAAAATAAAGGATGTTCCGGCATTATTGAAGTTGATTACTGTGGTGACTGCCTCTGCCATCACAAATAAAACGTGCTGTCCGGCCGGGGAATAGAGAATTAATCCGCCCAGCGCCAGTTCAATGGTAAAAGCCAGTACCACCGTGCGCAGATTAATAGCGCGGCGGTTTTCAGACAGTAAATAACCTATTCCCAGCAGTACCACGATCCCGAGAATGCCGATTGCTGTATTCATATGTGTAATCCGGTAAAAACCCTGAGTGAAAAATCCGCCGGCAGCGGCGGCATAAAAACCAAACCGTGTTAACATGCTGACCAACAAATACCGACCCTTCACACGGTTTGATTGAGAGGAGAGTGCTTTTATGGCAGTTGCAATTCAGGCAAGCGCAAACGATTTCGCGGAAACCATCATTATGCCCGGAGATCCCCTGCGCGCCAAGTTTATTGCTGAACATTATTTATCGCAGGCGCGGGAAGTAAACAGCGTCCGCAATATGCTGGGTTATACCGGAGAATACAAAGGCAAACGGATTTCGGTGATGGCTCACGGCATGGGTATCCCCTCAATTTCAATGTATGCGTATGAGTTGATTCAGGATTTTGGTGTGAAAAACCTCATCCGTATCGGCACCTGCGGCGCAGTGCGGGATGATGTGTCACTGATGGATGTGGTGATCGCCATGGGCGCAAGTACCGATTCCAAAGTGAACCGTGACCGTTTTTACGGTAACGACCTGGCGGCACTGGCGGACTGGCACTTGCTGGCATCTGCGGTGAAAACCGCTGAGCGTCTGCAGTTACCGGTCAAGACCGGTAACGTGTTTACTGCGGATCTGTTTTACACCACCCGCCCGGAACTGTTTGCCGTGATGGAGCAATACGGCATTCTCGGGGTGGATATGGAAGTCGCCGGGCTGTACACCGTCGCGGCGGAGCTGGGCGCACGGGCACTGGCGATCCTCACCACTTCTGATCATATTAAAAACGGCGGTAAACTGACCATCGATCAGCGCCAGAACGCGATGCACAATATGATTGAGCTGGCTCTGGAAACTGCACTGACACTCTGACCGCTCAGACTTTTATCCGTAAAGCAAAAACGCCCTCATCAGAGGGCATTTTTGTTTGTTCATGACAGCGATTACTGTGCGGTGTTGTTAACCGGCAGAATTTCCATAATGCCTGCGCGGACATAATACTGCTGGCCGGATGCGGCAGCTGGTGCATCACCCGCCATTTTCGTCAGTGCTTCTTTCGGCGTTGCGGTGGATAATGAAGACTGATACAGCGTGTTGCCGTTCATATCACGGACGCTGGCGCGGACAAAATACTGTTTGCCGTCTTTACTGACTGCCGGGGCATCAGCGCTCATTTTTTTCAGCGCTTCACCCGGGGTGGCAGTGGTCAGTGCTGACTGAAAGACCGGTGCACGGTTGTAACCACCATTATGGTATCCGCGGTTATTATGATAGCCGCGCCCGTCATGGTTGCCGCGCATCATATGACGACCGCCGTTACCGTCGCAGTTGCCGTAGCCATTCATATACTGACCATTCTGCTGCGGCTGATTAACCGGAGCTGGTGCTGCGAACGCGGTCATACCCGCACCTAATAAACTCAGACCGATAACACCTGCAATGATTTTTTTCATATTAACATTCCTTCTTAATTAATTTTCTGAAGCACTGTTTTGCTGTTGATGTCATCATTGCCGATACCGGTGTGTAAGACAATCCGTTTTACCCTTTCTGACTATGAAACCATAATCCCTGCACAATTCATCATAATTTCTGCACAGTTCTTCATTTTTTCTCCACATTTCAACCTTTTTGCACGAAGAAAGATGTGTCAGAAATGACGATAAAATTTAATCAGCTTTATACTTCCTTACATAAAAAATGAGCCAATAAGATTAATCCCCTTATTATTGATATAGGGAATTGTTATCACTAAAAAAGACAGCAAACAGAACAACCTGAGGAACTGACATGAAAAAAACAACAATGATTGCCGGTATCATCGCAGCGGCGTATTCCTTTTCAGCACTGGCGGCCACAGCGGATGTTCAGGTAAAACCCCTGACAGCCACGGCACAGAAAGCCGCAAATACCGCTGATTATCTGATTGGCAAAACCTGGGTAACGACAGAGGCACTGGATCAGGACGGTAAAGCCATTCCGGCCACCGATGAAAGCGTGGCGGGCTTCTTTGGTCTGGCCAACTATGAAAAAGACGGTTCCGTTAAGATGTACACCCCGGAAGGAAAGCTGAAATTACAGGGCGATTGGTCCTTCAGCGCGGACGGTAAAACCCGGACGCTGACCGGTAAGAATGATAAAGGGGAAGTGCTGTTTACCCGGGTGGTCGAAAATATCAAGGTGACACCGGATGAATATATTTACCGCGTCTATCCGAAACCGGATGATAAAAGTCATTATGCGGACATTGTCCATAAACCAAAATCCGCAGAATAAATAGCGATGTACAAAAATGCCCTCAGTGAGGGCATTTTTCGTTCCGGCGGTATCAGCTTGCCAGAATCCGCGATTTGCGGCGTACCGCAGAAAGCAGCATATAAATCGCGGTGGAGAGCAGCACAATGAAGAAGAAACTCATAATGCCGTCCGGCTGTTTCATAAACTGTCCGGCCACCAGCGGGCCCGCTGCCGACCCCACGCTGTAGCAGAACAGCATCACCTGAGTAGCCGCCACAATCACATTCGCGGTGAGTGTGTCACATGCCAGTGTGATTGCCACCGGATACAGGGCAAAGGAAGACATTCCCAGCAGTGTCAGCGCCACCACCATCACCAGATAATGGCCGGAGAGATAAATCATTCCCATCGCAAATACCCCGGCGAGTGAGACCATCGCCAGTAATAATACTTTGCTCATGCGGGAAGATAATTTACTGATCACCGGCTGAATAATCATCCCGCCGAGGATAATGGCCGCCATCAGGCCACCGACCTGTTCGGTGTTGTAATGTTTTTCCTGCAATGCCAGCGGCATCAGCCCGTAAATGGTGCCCATCACAATACCGGAAGTCATACAGCCGACCATCGCCGGTTTGCTCAGACGCAGGATCTGTTTCAGGGATAAGCTTTTATGCCCGCCGTGACACACCGGTTGTGCTTTGGAGAACAGCGGCGGCAGCACGGCAGCAAATAACAGCACCATCACCACCGCAAACGGTACGACACCCGCCGTTCCGAACACGCCGATCGCCAGCTGGCCCAGTGTGGTGCCGCCGTACAGTGCAGTCATGTAGAAGCTCAGACGTTTGGCACGGACAGCCGGGTTATCGCCAATCAGTAACCAGGATTCAATCACCACAAAAATACCGGCAACCGCCACCCCGGCCAGCATACGGGATGCCAGCCATGCGCTGAGATCGGTATAAAACGGCAGAACCGCCACGGTTGCCGCCAGCGCCAGCACAAAGAGAATAAAGGAACGGCGGTGACCGATACGGGCAATTACCGGCTCAATCAGCATCGAACCGAGTAATAAACCAATATAGTAAGCACTGGCTAACCAGCCTGCGTAATCGGTACCGATGGCAAAATGACCCAGCGATAACGGGATCAGGCTCATCAGATAACCGGATGCAATCGCAAATAACGTCAGACCGGCGACAGGGATTAACACACTGTCAGGACGCGGCGTGCGGATGCTGTGACTCACTGCTTTTCTCCACCTAAAACAAAAAAATCAAAAAAACATGACGCTGCTTTTTTTCTCAGGCTGTTTCATCGCCAAAATGGTTGATGACGGGTCATTGATAGAAGCAGTGGATTGTGAATTTATGTCTGAAACGGAGCGGAATATAGCCCCTTGCGAGGGAAAAATGAAATCAAAAAAACTAATGGCTGCGAGTAGTTTTTGTTATGGAAGGAAATAACAGAGGAATATGGGGTTTCCCCTGTTATTTTCGGTATTTTCACATGCAGATTAACAAAAAAATAACTTATTTTTCCTTATCCGCCGGTAATAAGGAAATCACCGTCTCCAGTGCATCGGGGATAACACTGCCGTGGGACTTTCCGGGGAAGCTCAGGAACTGACACTGTTTGCCGCGCAGTTGTAACTGCTCACACACTTCCCGTGCGGTAATGTCACTGTAACGGACGGACAGATTGTGTTTTTGTTCTTCGCTCATTTTGCTCAGATCGGGTTTTTCTTCCAGTCCGCCCTGAGTGATGGTCAGCCGGATATCCGCCGGGAGGCGATCAAAACGTTCTGCTGTCATATAAGTGCCATTGCCCCACCAGAGGGACGGGCTGGCACTGATGTAATCGGTAAATAAACCGGGTTCATCCGTGGCCGTTCTCAGCACAAACAATCCGCCGAGGCTGTGGCCAAAGAAGTAGCGGTGGTCGTTAACAGAATAGTGACTGCTCACCCACGGAATAACCTGTTCGCGGATAAACTGCCGGAAAGGAAGTTCACCGCCGCCTGCAGCAAACTGTTCACCGGTTGCGGGCGGTGTGTAATCAAAGGTGCGGGTTTTCGGGTAAGCCTGATCTGAGGGATAACCGATCCCCACCACCAGCGGCAGCGGCCGGGTTTTACCGGCGCTGAGCCGGTTAATCATCATCGGAAACTGTCCGTTACCATCGAGCATATAGAGCACAGTGTACGCCGTCTGCGGCTGTTTCGGCTGCGCGATAAAGAGGCGGTAGTGACGATCACCCTGCTGCATCTCATGATGCGTTACTGTGAACTGTTGCTCTGCCGCTTCAGTGAGCGGCGTAATCTCTTGTGAAGGCCGCGCCATCAGGGGAGATACAGCCATCATGCAACAAATCACCATTATTTTTTTCCACATCCTGACTCCGGGAAAGACTTACTTAAAAAACCAATTCTGCCACGGGACGGAGGATGACGCAGATTCGGTTCGCGCCATCCCCGGAAAAAATAAAACCATTTTCTTTCAAACCCGGGCAGCGGGATAACCGGCAAAGCGGAAAGACGCTGACACATCCTTGTTCGCGAAATCTGCTGAATCATCCGTTCTGTGGCAAGGCGGCAAGGGAAGGATTCCGGGGGCCTGATTCTGCCACGGTGATCCGGCTGATACCACGCAGAACGAAAAGACGCTGTCACATCCTTGTTCGCTCGGATCGCGCCATCCCTGGCGCTCTACGCTTTTCGTTTTTCTGCGCAGCATCTGCCGTCTACATAACGTATTGTGTAAACAGAATATTGACCTGGTTTCCTGAGAGCAGCCAACGCCGCCACAAAACAAAGAGACGCGTTACGCTAAATCATTCGCTCTGTGGCAAGGCGGCAAAGTGAGGATATCCCCGGGAGCATACATCAGTATGTGACCGGGGGAGCCGAACGAAGCCAACGCCGCCACAGGGCGAAGGATGACGCGTAATCAGAAATTCAGTTTCAGATTAGCCCAATACCGGCGCCCTTCATCGATCTGCCAGTTCCCGTTAGTCTCGATATCATCCCCTTTCTCATTGGCGATGTTCAGTACTGCGAAGTTCAGCAGCGCATTTGGCATGACCTGGTATGTCATCCCGAGGTCGAGGGTGGTGATCCCGCTGCGTTCACGCGGCTGTTTGGCCCCGTTACGCTGTGCTGCCCAGACCTGTTTGCCGGTGTAGTTTGCCTGAGTGTAGAAGTTCATATCCGGGCGGTACTGCCAGTCAAGTCTGGCATTCGCCATATGACGCGGTGTCATTTCCAGCGGTTGTCCTTTCAGGGATTTACCGTTGAGTTTTTCGTCGTCACTCTTACGTTCTGAATCGGTGAAGGTGTAGTTCAGGTTCAGATTCCATTTTTCTGCCACCGGAATACGGGAAGCCATTTCCACACCACGGATATTCGCTTTACCCACGTTGTCGTAGATAAACATATTCAGGCCGGTCAGCGGATCGGTTTGACCGGCGACCTGGTAGCTGGTCAGCTTGTTTTTGAATTCGGTGTTAAACAGGGTTGCACTGGCAGAGAAACCGGATTCGTGGTCATAAGCAATACCCAGTTCTTCGGTAACGCTGGTTTCCGGTTTCAGGTCACGGTTACCGTACATGATAGCCGCACCGCCTTGTGTGGACGTTCCGAAATTCGGGCTTAACTCTCGCAGTGTCGGGGCACGGAAGGCTTTCGCCACGCCACCTTTGATGGTGATTTCATCTGTCAGCTTATAGACGGCATAGGCACGCGGGTTCCAGTGTTTACCGTAGAATTCGTGGTCGTCCATACGCAGACCGCCGGTCAGCGTCAGGTCGTCGGTTACACTGAATTCATCTTCCACAAACAGCGCTTTCTGCTCAGCAGTCATTTTTTCAGTGACGGTCTGTTTGTTTTTAATCACGGAATCATCTTTCAGTTTGGCATACTGATATTGTCCGCCGACAGTCAGGACGTTAGACGGCAGGAATGCAGTGACCTTTCCGTCAACCACAGTATTGGTGACTTCCGGCTGGCGGGCTTCATATGCCATGACCCAGTCTTCACTGACTTTATTCCATTTGCCGGTATTGGTTTTACGGATGGTATTTTCCTGATACACACTCACTTCACTGTTAATTTCGTCCCAGTCACCTTTCCAGGTCAGCGCCCAGTGGTTACGATTGTTGTGTACTTCGGATTTGTTGTTCTTCTGAACGATACCGCCACGGGTAGTTGTCTCATCAATCGATTTCCCCGGGGTAGATGTGTGTTCCTGTGTGCTGCGGCCGACTTCCGCAAGGAATTTCTGCCCTTCAACCGGCGTAAAGGCCAGTTTAGCGGTGATATTTTTGTCGTCTTTGCGCGGTGTACCTTCCAGGAGTTTATCTTCGCGGCGATAGTTCAGCCCGCCGTAAACCTGTAACCCCAGCTTGTCTTTAATCAGCGGCCCGGAGACATAGAAATCCGTATTTGCGGAGTTACCGTAATCTTTACTTTCCTGAATGATACCGCCCATACCCATTGAGCCGTGCCATTCGTCTGCCACTGCTTTAGTGATGATGTTAATCACACCACCCATCGCATCGGAACCATACAGGGAGGACATCGGTCCGCGGATCACTTCAATGCGTTCAATGGCTTCCACCGGCGGGATAAACCCGGCTTCGTAACCGCCGCTGCCGTTCGGGCGGGACTCACGGCTGTTCTGACGACGACCATCCACCATAATCAGGGTGTAATCCCCGGACAGACCACGGATGCTGATATCCGGCTTCAGGCTACCGCCGATCACACTGACACCTTCCACATCTTTCACCATGTCAATCAGGTTGGCAGCCGGTTTATTTTGTAACTGTTCCTTGGTGATAACGGTGATACTCGCCGGTGCATCGCGCATTTCCTGCGCAAAACCGGAAGCGGTAACCACGATGGTGTCATCTTTATTTTCAGCATAAGCGGCGGTGGCCGCTGACATAACAGCAACAGCAAGCAGTGAGCGTTTGAATGAGGCGTTCATATTATTCCCTGACTGGATTGATATTTTTTATTTGAAATATTAAATGAGAATGATTAATCCTATCATTGATATATGCTATTGAGAATATGATCGCAAATGAAAATTATTATCACGATGATAATAAATTGCTGTGACATCGTTAAACCGGAAAGTACAGCTGGAGAGTAAACGGCGGGAATGAAAATCGCAGGATAAAAAAATGCTGCAAATTCAGGTGAATTTGCAGCCTTCTAACAAAGTACCAAAGTAAATAGTGAGGGATAACTAATAAATAAAATTAACACATTCTCGTCAGGAAAATCTGCTCATCACCGAGTGGCGGAGAACCAGAGTCGGTGTGTAACACGGCGGACAAAACGGCAGCGCCTGCGAGGACGCCAGCGCCAGTGCCAGCTGTGTTGCTGTCTGAGCCATCATATCAACAGGATAGCGTATTGTGGTCAGACGAGGTTGGATATATCGTGCGATCATGCTGTCATCAAAGCCGATAACAGAAATATCTTCCGGCGCACGTAACCCGTTTGCCTCAATCACCGACAGCGCCCCCGCCGCCATAAAATCGTTGTATGCCACCACCGCCGTCACCGGCAGTGAAAGGGACAAAACAGCGCTCATTGCCGCTTCCCCGCCTTCTGCCACCGGTTCACCAACGGCAATATAGGCCTCAGGAAGCTCACAACCGGCTTCTGTCAGAGCGTCTCTGTAGCCCGCCAGCCTCTGAGCGCTGTCTTCAATCGTGTGTGATGACGATAAGCAGGCAATATGGCGGTGCCCCTGTTTCAGCAGATATTGTGTGGCAAGCTGAGTCCCGCGCCGGTTATCCAGAGCAACACAGCGGTTTTCCAGCCCCGGGATCATACGGTTGATAAATACCATCGACGGCATCTCCGCTGCATAGCCGCGCAGTTCTTCATCACTCAGTGCTTTGGCATGGATCACGCAGGCATCACAGCGGCTGTTCATCAGTAATTCAATACCACGCCGCTCATCTTCCTGCCGGTGATAACCGTTGCCGATTAAAAGATGTTTTCCGTGCTGATGCGCCACCTCATCTGCGGCTTTGACCAGTGAACCGAAAAACGGATCGGACACATCCCCCACCAGTACGCCGACAATATCACTGCTCTGGCTGACCAGCGCCCGCGCCGCCGCATTCGGGCGGTAAGCCAGCTCCTTCATGGCCGCCTGAACCGCACGGATGGATTCCGCACCGGCTTTCGGTGACTGATTGATAACCCGCGAGACCGTTGCCACTGATACCCCCGCCAGTTTCGCAACATCTTTAATGGTTGCCATTTACCGCTCCGTTATTGTTTTGTGATCCCGGTACTTGCCATCCGGCGTAACTCTGCTAATTTTTATTATCTTTTACTAAAATTTTATCGGATTTTACTATGGAAACTGTCGCTTACCCTGATTTCGCTAAACTGGAGATCCGCACCGGCCGGATCACGGATGTTAAACGTCACGAAAATGCCGATAAACTCTATATTGTTCAGATAAATGTAGGTGACCGCTCACTTCAGACCGTCACCAGTCTCGTGCCGTATTATACAGAGGAAGAGTTACTGCATAAGCAGGTCGTGGTGCTGTGCAATCTGCAAAAAGCCAAAATGCGCGGCGAAACCTCTGAATGTATGCTGCTGTGCGCCGAAACCGATGACGGCTCAGAAAGCGTCCTGCTGACCCCGGAACGCGTAATGCCTGCCGGTGTCCGTATTGTCTGATAAAGCAAAGTTTGTCAACGGCCTGAGTGGCTCACCGTTGTGAGCCACTGTCTAAAACACAAACCGGTATACTGTCACACTCTCCCGCTGTTCCCCCGCCGCTGAAATGCCCCTGACCGCATCCGGCCAGTGCGGGTAATTCGGCCCGTCCGGGAAATACTGGGTTTCCAGCGCCATCCCGGCATAATCCTGATAATCGCCGTGTTTTCCCGGCTGACCGCCGAGATAATTGCCGGTATAAAGCTGTATGCAGGGCATGGTGGTTGCCACTTCCAGACACACATCCCCCGCCGGTGACCAGTACGCCGCGACAGTCTGTTTACCGTCACACAATGCCGGGTCCGGCACAAAGGCGTGATCAAAGCCTTTTGCCTGCTGCTGTGCCGCCTCAGACATAAAACCCTGTGACAGCGGCCTGCGGGCGCGCAAATCAAACACAGTGCCGGCTACCGGGCAGAGCGTCCCGTCCGGCAAGTTATCTGCATTCAGCCCCAGCCGTTTGTCCGCCCGGATCTGCATTTCCCCTTCTGTCACCTTCACGCCGCTGTTTTCACCGGCAAGGTTAAAGTAAGCGTGATTGGTCAGGCTGACCGGACAGGCTTTGTCTGTTTGTGTCCGGTAAGTCAGGCGGACTTCGTTTTCCGGCGTCAGCTGATAAGTGACTTCTGCGCTGAGATTACCGGGAAAGCCCTGGTCGCCATCCGGGGATTGCAGGGAGAATGTCACGGAATCCGCTGAGCGGCGGCGGATCTGCCAGCGCCGGTGGCTGAAGTTATCCGTTCCGCCATGCAGACAGGTGGTGCCTTCATTGCAGGCGAGCGGATAAAACTGTCCGTTCAGGGTGAAACCTCCACCCGCAATCCGGTTGGCAAAGCGCCCGACCGTCGCGCCGAAATAGGCGGTCTGACGGGCAAATCCGGCGCTGTCCGCCACACCGCACACCACATCCCGCATACCATCTGCCAGCGGCAGCTCACAGCTGAGCCAGGTCGCGCCGGTATCGGCAATACTGATGCGCATGCCGTTGCGGTTGGTCAGAACCACTACCTCCGCCGGTCTGCCGTCTGCGGCAGGCTCTGTTGCCAGCGCCCGCTCATAGGGGCGCTGCTGCATATGTGTCATATTACCTCCGGTCAGCGGATCACACCGGCGCCCTCACTGGCGCGGCAGACATAAATATCCGCTGTCAGCCCGGAGATCGCCGTATAGTGTGCGTTAATCGCGTCTGTAACCGGCGCGACATGTTCCGGTTTCACCAGTGCGACCACACAACCGCCGAAGCCGCCGCCGGTCATGCGGACTCCGCCTTCCGCGCCGATAACATCACCGATAATCATAACCAGCGCATCAATTTCAGGGACCGTGATTTCAAAGTCATCACGCATGGAGTGATGGGATTCCGCCATCAGCTGACTGAGACGCGGTAAATCCCCGTCTTTCAGAGCTTCCGCCGCTGCCAGGGTGCGGATATTTTCGCTGATCACATGACGGGCCCGTTTCGCGGTCACCGCATCCAGCTCATGGGCACGGGCGGCGAACTGCTGCATAGTCACATCCCGCAGCGCCGGAACGCCGAAGAACTCCGCTGCCGCCTCACACTGACGCCGCCGGGTGTTGTATTCGCTGTCCACCAGGCCGCGTTTTTTGTTGGAGTTAATAATCATCACCACACTGTTTTCCGGCATGGCAACCGCGCGGGTTTCCAGGCTGCGGCAGTCGATCAGCAATGCGTGCCCGTCTTCACCACAGGCTGAAATCAGCTGATCCATAATGCCGCAGTTACAGCCGACAAACTGGTTCTCCGCCTGCTGCCCGTTCAGGGCAATGACTTCACGGCTGACGGGTAAATCATACAGGGCTTTGACAGTCTGGCCGATCACCACCTCCAGCGAGGCGGAACTGCTCAGACCCGCGCCCTGCGGCACATTGCCGCTGACAGCAATATTCATCCCGCCGAACACAAAACCGCGCTCCGCCAGGTATTTGATCACGCCGCGGATATAATTTGCCCACAATTTATTATCGCGGTATTCGATCGGCTGTGAGAGATCAAACTCATCGCGATCATTATCATAATCCGCAGCCACCACGCAGACCTTCTGATCATCACGCCGCGAGGCGGCTGCCACGGTGCCGAAATCAATGGCACACGGCAGAACAAAACCGTCGTTATAATCTGTGTGTTCGCCAATCAGATTAACGCGGCCCGGTGCCCGGATCAGCATGTCAGGGGATGCGCCGAAGCACTGTTCAAAGGCATGTAGTGCCTTGCTGATAACTGTTTTCATCGGAAACCTCAGATTATAAAGGGGTTTTAAAATGGTGGTCGCTGACTACACGCAGCCGCTCTGCAGCCTGCTCCGGTGTCAGGTCACGCTGGCTTTCCGCCAGCATTTCATAGCCGACCATAAATTTGCGCACTGTCGCGGAACGCAGCAGCGGCGGATAATAGAGTGCATGTAACTGCCAGTGATCCAGCGGTTCGCCCTGCTGAAAATACGGCGCAAAATGCCAGCCCATCGAGTACGGGAAGGCACAGCGGAACAGGTTATCGTAGCGGCTGGTGAGTTTTTTCAGTGCCAGTGCGAGGTCATCCCGCTCCGCATCTGTCATGGCTTCCATCCGGGTGATCACGCGGTGTTTCGGCAGCAGCATGGTTTCAAACGGCCACGCCGCCCAGTACGGCACCACTGCCAGCCAGTGCTCCGTTTCCGTCACAATACGGCTGCCGTCTTTCAGCTCCGCCTGCGCGTAATCCAGCAGCAGGTTACTGCCGTGCTGCCGGGAATAGTCGCGCAGCAGTCCGTCTTTGCGGCTCAGGGCATCAGGCAGAAAATCACTGGCCCAGATCTGACCGTGCGGATGCGGCTGTGAGCAGCCCATCAGTTCCCCTTTATTCTCAAACAGCTGCACCCAGAGGTATTTTCCCCCGAGTTCCTGTGCCTGCGCCTGCCAGGTATCAATGACGGCACGGATTTGTGCCACCGGCAGTTCCGGCAGAGTTTTGCTGTGGTCGGGAGAAAAACAGAGCACGCGGCTCAGCCCGCTGACGGCCTGAGTCTGAAATAACGGACTGGTGTTTTCCGGCTGTGTGCAGGGCTGCGGTCTCAGCGCGGAGAAATCATTCTGAAAAACATAAGTGCCGGTGTAAGCAGGATTAATATCGCCGCTTACCCGGGTATTTCCCGGACACAAAAAACAGTCAGGGTCATAAGCCGGTAAATCCGCCACATCAGCGACTTCATCTCTCCCCTGCCACGGGCGTTTTGCCCGGTGAGGAGAGACTAAAATCCACTGTCCCGTTAACGGGTTATAGCGGCGGTGAGGGCAATCAGACGGATCAAAAGTCATCATAGACACAATTCTCTCTGACGATGAAACGGGTTAGCGATGATTGTCCTCAGGCGTTACCGGTTTTCGTCTTTCGTCAGTCTGCGTAACCTTCCGGGTTCTGCTGCTGCCAGCGCCAGGCATCCTGCGCCATATCATCAACAGTGCGGACGGCACGCCACTGCATATCACGGGCCGCTTTATCCGGGCTGGACCAGCACTCAGCGATATCCCCCGGACGGCGGTCACAGACAGCATACGGGATCGGTTTACCGGCCGCTTTACTGAACGCCGCAATCATTTCCAGCACACTGGTGCCTTTGCCGGTGCCCAGGTTATAGATATGCAGCCCGGAGGACTGTGCCACGGTTTTCAGTGCCGCAACATGGCCGTCCGCCAGATCCATCACATGGATGTAATCACGCACCCCGGTACCGTCAGGTGTAGGGTAATCGTTTCCATAGATACTGACTTTTTCACGGCGGCCGATAGCAACCTGAGTGATATATGGCGTCAGGTTATTCGGGATACCTTTAGGATCCTCACCCATCGTGCCTGTCGGATGCGCCCCGACCGGGTTGAAATAACGCAGCAGTGATACAGACCAGTCATTATCTGCGATCAGCACATCATTCAGAATGCGCTCAACCATGTATTTACTGGTGCCGTAAGGGTTTGTGGTGTTACCGATAGCGGATTCTTCGGTGATCGGCACACTGGCCGGATCGCCGTAAACAGTGGCGGAAGAGCTGAAAATAATCCGTTTCACCTGCGCCCGCTTCATGCTGCGCAGCAGAACCAGCGTGCCGTTGATATTGTTATCATAATATTCAACCGGTTTTTCCACGGATTCACCCACGGCTTTCAGGCCCGCAAAGTGAATCACCGCATCAATACGGTGTTTGGCAAATACGCTGTCAAGAAAGGCTTCATCACGGATATCCCCCTGATAAAAAACAGGTTCTTTTCCGGTAATTGCAGTGATCCGCGCCAGAACTTTGGCATTGGCATTACACAGATTATCCACAATAACCGGTGTCATGCCTGCATTCATCAGCTGTACGCAGGTATGGCTGCCGATATAGCCCATACCGCCGGTGACAAGAATTTCCACATATACCTCTCAGGCTTTGTAATGTATTCAGAGAAAACCAAAGTATAACGTGAGGACGGGGAAGATTCTAACCATGAATAGTTTTTGAGTCTGTGATACTGATCTGATTTGTGTAAACGTTTACACTGATGCACTGAATGGTTTTTACTAAAAGTTTCTGTGTTACTATAAGTAGCTGTCACTGCCTGAATTACGCCTGTTGCCCTGCCGCAGTTCCCGGCCGGAGGAGAAAGAACAAAAAAATGGCCACGCTAAAAGATATCGCCCGGCAAGCCGGTGTCTCACTCGCGACCGTGTCGCGGGTGCTGAATGACGACCCGACACTCAGTGTGAAAGAAGAAACCAAGCTGCGTATCCTGGAAATCGCCGAGAAACTGGAATACACCGTTTCCGCGCAGCGCCGTCACACCACGGGCAAACGTCAGGCACAGCGGCTGCATTTCCTGGCGGTTTACAGCTATCCGAAAACAGCGGAAATTAATGATCCTTATTATCTCTCCATCCGCCACGGCATTGAGTTACAGAGCGAACGGCTGGGTATTGAGCTGACGCACGCTTATGAAAACAATCTGCCGGAGACGGTCTCCCGCCCGGACGGCGTGCTGCTGATCGGACACGGTGCCCGCGCGGTACTGACAGAAGTACAGGCACTCTGCTCTGCCGTCTGCTTTGTCGATTTCAGCGATCGCCAGAGTGATTATGACGCGGTGGATATTGACCTCGCGTACATTGCGCAATCCGTAACTGATTTCTTTATTGCACAAGGTTATGACCGGATAGGTTTTATCGGCGGGCAGGATTCCCCGGCGGCGGATATCCGCGAAGTCGCGTTTACTGAATACGGCTCACTGCGCGGTGTGGTGCGCGGGGAAGATATCTATCGCGGGGATTTCTCCAGCGCGTCCGGTTATGCTCTGGCAAAACAGATGCTGGCCGGAGAGAGCTACCCGAAGGCCCTGTTTGTCGCTTCTGACTCCATTGCTATCGGCGTGCTGCGCGCCCTGCATGAACAGCATATCGCTATCCCGGAGGATATCGCTCTTATCAGTGTCAATGATATCCCGACCGCCAAGTTTACCATTCCGTCACTGTCGACCGTCCGCATCCACTCTGAGGTGATGGGCAGCCAGGGCGTGAATCTGCTGTTTGAACGTCTGCGTGATGAGCGGCAGGAGCCGCTTCAGGTCTTTGCCGCCTCCCGCCTTATTCTGCGCGGCACCACGAAGTAATACCCCCTCCGTAAGATTCTGACGGCTGCCGGAAAGGCAGCCGTTTTTCTTTCAGTAAAATTTACCTTCTGCAAAGATGACTGCCTTTTACACAATTTAGCGTTTCAGCTCACAAGATTGTGCCGCTGTTGTACGGATTATGTGATCAAGTTAAACATCTTAGTTTTACTCTATAGTTTTTAGTAAAACTTTTACTAATATCCCGTTAATGATTGATCTCATCCGATAGCCCGCAGTGATTGCTGACTATAAAGAAGGAGCTTCTGTGAATAACTGGGAAAACTACACCCTGCTGCATGAAAACCGCCTGCCGCCGCGTGCCCATTTCTTTGCCTATGATAACGACACCGCCGCACGCACTTATCAGCGTGAGCTGAGTCAGGGCTTTAAACTGCTCAGCGGGCAATGGCAGTTCCGCTATTTTGATCATCCGCTGCGTGTGCCGGAGGCGTTTTATCACACGCCAATGACAGAATGGTCATCCATCACTGTCCCGAATATGTGGCAGATGGAAGGCCACGGACAGCTCCAGTATACCGATGAGGGCTGGCCGTTCCCGATTGATGTGCCGTTTGTTCCGTCAGATAACCCGACCGGTGCCTATCAGCGCACGTTTACGCTGGATGAAAACTGGTCACAACAACAGGTCATTATTAAATTTGACGGCGTTGAAACCTATTTTGAAGTCTATGTGAACGGCCACTATGCCGGGTTCAGCAAAGGCAGCCGCCTGACCGCTGAATTTGATATCACCGAATTTGTCAGCGCCGGGGAAAACCTGTTATCTGTCCGCGTCATGCAGTGGGCGGACAGTACCTATATTGAAGACCAGGATATGTGGTGGATGGCGGGGATTTTCCGCGATGTGTATCTGATTGCACAGCCGCCGGTACATGTCCGTGATCTGACTGTCCGCACCGATTTTACGCCGGATTACCGCAGCGCCCTGCTGACCGCCTCTGCGGAAATTGCCGGTTCTGCAGAAGGGATGCAGATTGAGGCCGTTTTATATGATGGCAGCACCGTCTGTTTTTCACAGAAAAAAGCGCTGACTGCTGACGATCATACCATTACATTCACCGCAGATGTCGCTTCCCCGCGCTGCTGGAGTGCGGAAGATCCGTATCTGTATCACCTGCTGATCCGCCTGTCGGACAGCAACGGTAATCTGCTCAGTGTGATCCCGCAGCGGGTGGGATTCCGCGATATAAAAGTCCGCAACGGCCTGTTTTATATCAATAATCATTATGTGAAATTACACGGCGTCAACCGCCACGATAATGATGAACACAAAGGCCGTGCTGTCGGCATCCGCCGGATGGAGCAGGATCTGCGGCTGATGAAACAGCACAATATCAATGCTGTCCGTACCGCGCACTACCCGAACGATCCGCGCTTTTATGAGCTGTGCGATATTTACGGCCTGTTTGTGATGGCGGAAACCGATGTGGAAACCCACGGTTTTGCCAACGTCGGTAATCTCAGTCAGATCACCGATGATCCGTCCTGGGAGCCGGTGTATGTCGACCGCATCCGCCGCCAGGTGCATGCACAGAAAAACCATCCGTCCGTGATTATGTGGTCGCTCGGTAATGAATCCGGTTACGGCTGTAATATCCGTGCCATGTATGATGCCGCAAAAGCCATTGATGACACCCGTCTGATCCACTATGAAGAAGATCGTGATGCGGATGTGGTGGATATCATCAGCACCATGTATTCCCGCGTGCAGATGATGAATGAATTCGGTGAATATCCGCACCCGAAACCGCGCATTATCTGTGAATATGCCCACGCCATGGGCAACGGGCCGGGCGGACTGAGTGAATATCAGGCAGTGTTTGACCGTCATGACGCCATTCAGGGACATTTTGTCTGGGAATGGTGTGACCACGGCATTCTGGCACAGGATGAACAGGGTCGTCCGTTCTATAAATACGGCGGTGACTACGGCGATTACCCGAACAACTATAACTTCTGCATGGATGGCCTGATTTTCCCGGATCAAACCCCGTCCGCCGGACTGAAAGAGTACAAGCAAGTTATCGCACCGGTGAAAGTACGTGATTTTGATGCGAACAACGGCGAAATCACCATTGAAAACCGCTTCTGGTTCAGTACGCTGGCAGAGTGTCAGATCCGTGCGGAATATAGCGCTGACGGCGATATTATTCACAGTGAAATTTTATCACTGCCTGAACTCGCCCCCCGTGAAAGCGCCCGTGTTGCCCTGAACTTACCGGCTGCCGATGGCCGCGAAATGTTTGTCAATATCATCGTTACCCGTCTGAATGCCACCCGCTACAGTGCTGCCGGACATGAAATCGCGGTTTATCAGTTCCCGCTGGCGGCGGCATCCGCGCCGGTACTGCCGTTTATCCGCCATGATGCCACGCCGCTGACGGTCTGTGACGAGCGCCTGGAAATGCATATTCGCGGTTGTGATTTCACCCTCACCTTCTCAAACACTGACGGTAAATTAATCCGCTGGGAAAACAGAGGGCAATCCCTGCTTGCTGCCGCACCACGGATGCGTTTCTTTAAACCGATGATTGATAACCATAAACAGGAATATGAAGGTTTATGGCATCCGGCACACCTGCAAATCATGCAGGAACATTTCCGTGGCATGGAAACGGCACAGGAAAACGGCCATGTGATTGTCACCGTGAACTCTGTGGTTGCACCGCCGGTGTTTGATTTCGGCATGCGCTGTACTTACCGCTACACCATTGCGCCGGACGGCCATGTTGCGGTGACCCTCAGTGGTGAGCCGTACGGCGATTATCCGCATGTGATCCCGTGCATCGGCATGGATATGGGGATCGATGCCCGTTTTGACCACGCGGAGTACTACGGACGCGGGCCGGGCGAGAACTACGCGGACAGCTGCAAAGCCAATCTTATCGGCCGTTATCAGTCACCGGTCAGTGACCTGTTCGTTAATTACCCGTTCCCGCAGAACAACGGCAACCATCAGGACACCCGCTGGCTGGCACTGACAGACAATCACGGCAGCGGCCTGTTTGTGCGTCCTGATCAGCCAATCAATTTCAGCTGCTGGCCATGCCGCGGGGAAGAACTCCACCGTGCCCAACATCAGCATGAATGGCAGCCGGACGGCCATATCACTCTGAACCTTGATCACGCCCTGACCGGGCTGGGCTCTAACTCCTGGGGCAGTGAAGTCCTCGACAGTTACCGTGTCTATTTCCGGCCGTTCCGTTTTGGATTCACACTGCTGCCGTTTACCGAAGGCGACTGCCGTGCGGAAACACTGGCAACACTCCATTTTTCAGGCGAAACACACTCAGGAGGCCGGGCATGATCCTGTTTACTGATTTAACGGATTTTCAGCGTTTTTTCCGTCAGGGCAAAAAATGGCAGCGTTGTATTGAGGCCATCAATAACCTCCCGTCTATTCATCCTGATGTGACCTATTCTGTCGGTGATTCACTGATATACCGCCTTCAGACTAAAGCAGAGCCACAGCCGGATTTCCTCGGTAAACGCCGCTATTTTCAGGTGCATTACTGGCTGGAGGGGGAGGAAAACGTGGAGTATGCCGACAAATCCGCCCTGACCCCGGTGAATGCTTACAGTGATGAAACTGACCGCGAAAACCTGCGCGGCAAAGGGGAAACCCTGCTCTGTAAAGCCGGCAATGTGCTGGTGTGTGAAAATCACGAGGCATACCGGTTCACCTGCTCAGGCGATGTCCGCAAAGTGGTGCTTACCGTGACCATTGAAGACGGTTATTTCCTGAATAAATAGACCCACGGAGAACGCTATGTCCACATCCGCGCGTAATACCATCGGCAAGTTCGGACTGCTGTCCATGACCTTTGCCGCTGTATACAGTTTTAACAACGTCATTAATAATAATATCGAGCTCGGACTGGCTTCCGCACCGATGTTCTTTATCGCCACGATTTTCTATTTTATTCCGTTCTGTCTGATTATCGCGGAGTTCGTCTCCCTGAATAAAAACTCCGAAGCCGGTGTTTACGCCTGGGTGCGCAGTGCCCTCGGCGGCCGCTGGGCTTTCCTCGCTGCTTATACCTACTGGTTTGTGAACCTGTTTTTCTTCACCTCGCTGCTGCCGCGTGTTATCGCCTATGCCTCTTACGCCTTCCTCGGCTATGAGTATATCTTCACGCCGGTCACCACCGCACTGCTCAGTACCGTGCTGTTTGCCTTCTCCACCTATGTGTCCACCAACGGGGCAAAACTGCTGGGGCCGATGACCTCTGTTACTTCCTCGATGATGCTGCTGCTGACCTTCTCGTATATCGCGCTGGCCGGTGTTGCGCTGGTGGGGGGAATTCAGCCTGCGGATCCGATTACCGTGGAAGCCATGACGCCGAACTTTAACTGGGCATTCCTCGGGATCACCGCGTGGATCTTTATGGCGGCCGGAGGTGCGGAATCTGTTGCCGTGTATGTCAATGACGTCAAAGGCGGCAGTAAAGCATTCGTGAAGGTGATTATTATTGCCGGATTATTCATCGGTCTGCTCTATTCCGTCTCCTCCGTGGTGATCAACGTGTTTGTACCGCGTGAAGCACTGAAGTTTACCGGCGGCTCGGTACAGGTCTTTGAAGGGTTATCCACCTATTTCGGTCTGCCGGAGATCCTGATGAACCGCTTTGTCGGCGTGGTCTCTTTCACCGCCATGTTCGGCTCCCTGCTGATGTGGACCGCGGCACCGGTTAAAATCTTCTTCGCGGAGATCCCGAAAGGTGTCTTTGGTGCCAAAACAGTCGAGCTGAACAAACACGGCGTTCCGGCACGTGCCGCCTGGATCCAGTTCCTGATTGTGATCCCGCTGATGTTTATCCCGACCCTCGGTTCCGATACCGTTCAGGATCTGATGAACACCGTCATCAACATGACTGCCGCTGCATCAATGCTGCCGCCGCTGTTTATCATGCTGGCGTACCTGAATCTGCGCCGCAAACTGGATCATATCCCGCGTGACTTCCGCATGGGTTCACGCACCACGGGGATTGCGGTGGTCTCCCTGCTGATTGTAATTTTCACTATCGGCTTCCTGGCCTCCACCTTCCCGACCGGTGCCAACATTGCGACCATTCTGTTCTATAACGTCAGCGGGATCCTGATTTTCCTGGGCTACGCCTGGTGGAAATACAGCCGTTATGAGAAAACCCTGACCGCAGAAGAGCGGAAAATCGCCGATGCCCCGACCGCGCAAACCGCACTGGCACGCGGCGAAGAATCCGTCGATAATATCTGATTATCCTGCAGATACTGAAAAGCCACCGGACGGTGGCTTTTTTATTGTGCTCAGAGAATCCCCTGACAGACCGGGGTATATTATTTCTGATAGTCCGGTGACTCCGGTGGTAACCGGCAAAAATGAAAAGTCGCTGTAAATACGGTCCCTGTACGCTCAGGCTCGCCATCCATGGCTCGCATGCTTTTCATTTCTCTGCCGGTTACCCCCCTTTTACATTAAAACCAGCTCAGTAACGCGGCGGCTGCAACTCCATCGGTACTGTGTCGGAAGTTTTGATCAGATTAATAAAATCGATTCCCTGCGGGCTGAAAATAAACAACGCATAGCCGGTGGCCATTTTAATATCATCGTTGCGGGCAATCCCCGGGAAGCCCGGCATCGGGCCACCTTTTTCAACCTGCTTAATCAGCCCCACCTGGTCAATCATCACACTGCATGCCAGTTGGCCGTTCATCTCTTTTTTATCCATCCGCACCATATCGCCCTGATACGGACGTGAGGTGAAATGATCAACGCCGTTTTTGTCCTTCACGCCCACACCATACTGATTAGTGGATTTATCCAGCAATGTCAGGGCAATACTCTGTGATTCCCCCTGCAGCGGCAGCTGATAAACACCGGTGAAATCCGGGCAGTTTTCCTGCGTCTGCGCCGGTGGCAGAGGCGCGGCACAACCGCTGAGCAAAATCGGGAGCAGTGCGGTTGCCAGCCAGAGTTTGTGCGTCATAAATATCCTTTTGTCAGTGCATTTTCCGGAGCCGGAACAGACACAAAGTCTATCACAGTTTCCCGCGCATCCGGAAAAATGCCGCAGTATTGCCCTACTTTACCTTATCCCAGCGCACCAGGCTTTCTGACAACACCGCCAGCAAAATTGCCACCAGCATGCCGTTCCCCAGCATCGGGCGCAGCAGCACCGGCAGGTCGCTGATAAAAACGGCAGGCGGATTGATCAGGAAAATACCGACAAACAGCGGGATCGCCAGCCGGTAAATATTACGGGCATTCAGGGAAATTTTATCCACGAAAGCCAGCGAGGAAAACATCAACGGCAGGTAAGTTGCCAGCATCACGGCACTGCCGATGGCGAGCGGCAATCCGCTGAAGAAAAGTGTCACCGGCGGGATCAGCCCCATCAGCAGAAACAGCACACTGCCGACCACCAGGGATGTCCGGCTGCTGTCATTGGTCTGGGTGATTAATCCCACCGAGGAGACAAACGGTGCAAACGGCACCACCGCCAGCGGCGCGGTCAGCAGCGTTACCGAGCCGGTGACAATAAAACTGCGCCGGAACAGGACGTTATTTTCCTGTAATTTATCCATGTAAAACACATCCGTCGAACGGATGGCACCGAAGGTATTACTGATATTCAGAAGCCCGGTCAGGATACAGGTAATAATCACGCCCCAGCGGAATTCAAACCCGTCAGTGCTGCCGAGCGGCAGAAATTCCCATGATGCGGATGCCACATCCCGTCCCGGCGGGGAAAACAGCAGCACGTAAGCTCCCCAGCCCAGCAACACGCCAATCAGCAGCGCATATTTGGCCACGGACACCGGGGCATACACAATCACGCCCAGCACCAGGATCAGCGTTACCAGCGCCAGGAAAAAAACCGGGTAATTCACGGTGGCATCCGGCGGCATGATACCGAACGGCAGTCCCAGCATCCCTTTCAGGAAAATGGAGACCAGCTGCGCGCCTATCATAAACATAAACACTGCCATCACCGCCGGGTTAAAAATCCGGGCGATACGGGCTCCTGCGCCGGTAAAGCCAATCACCAGCGTGATAAGTCCCGCACAGGCAATCCCGATAGCAAGGTTTGCGCCGGTCACACCCGCAGAAGTCCCGAAAGAGGCTTCCGCCACAGCGATCCCCAGAATGGTAGCCCACCACAGGCCGGTCGGCCCTTCCATAATCGCACGCTGGTGGCCGGTAAACACCTGCACCAGGCTGCCGAGCGCGGTGGCGATAAAACTGTATTGTGTGATAGTCAGTGTGGCGGCGTCAGAAAGATGAAACGCAGATTGCAGTGTCGGCGGGATCAGTACCGTATTGCAGAAAATAAAGAAATACCACTGAAAGCCGGACAGCCAGTGGCTTTTTTGCATTTTTATCATGGGGTAACGCCTTTTGGATGCAGTGTCAGATTTATTTTTAATATAGTGATAATGATCATACTATCAAAGAGAGATTATTTTGTGAGTTTTTCACTCAGAGAGGTCATGATGAAACCATCCGTTCTTGTTTACCGCGATATTCCTGACGATATCCTCACCCGTTTGTCCGCTGAGTGCGATGTTCACCGCGTGGCGGAAATTGATCCGGACATTGACCCGTCAGTAAAACCGCTGCTGGCCGGAGCGGATGCTATCCTCGGCTCCGGCGGGAAAATTGATGCCCGTTTCCTGGCGATGGCCCCGAAACTGCGGGTGGCTTCCACCATCACCGTCGGTTATGACAATTTTGATGTCTCTGCCCTCAGTGCACGGAATGTGGTGCTGATGCATACCCCGGATGTCCTGACCGAAACCGTTGCCGATGCCACGATGGCACTGGTGCTGGCGACTGCACGGAAAATGATCATCAGCTCAGAGCGGGTGAAACGCGGCGAGTGGACAGAAAGTATCACGCCGGACTGGTACGGCTGTGACGTCCACCATAAAACGATGGGAATTGCCGGCATGGGCCGCATCGGTGATGCACTGGCGCGCCGGGCGCACTGCGGATTCGGCATGAAAGTGCTCTACAATGCCCGCTCCCGCCATGAAAAAACCGAAAAAGCGTATCAGGCGGAATACCGTTCACTGAATGCCCTGTTGGCAGAGTCAGATTTTGTCTGTATCACCCTGCCGCTGACGGCGGAAACCCGCCATTTATTCGGCCGCGAACAGTTTGAAAAAATGAAACGCAGTGCCATTCTGGTCAATATCGGGCGCGGTGCCGTGATCGACGAAGCCGCACTGGCACAGGCGCTGAAAGATAAAACGATCCTCGCCGCCGGGCTGGATGTTTTTGAACAGGAGCCGCTGCCGCCGGATTCACCGCTGCTGTCACTGGATAATGTAGTACTGATGCCGCATATCGGCTCCGCCACCCATGAAACCCGCTATGCGATGGCTGCCTGTGCTGCGGATAATGTACTGCGTGCCCTGAAAGGGGATGTCAGTCAGAATTGCGTCAATCCGCAGGCTCAGCAACAGTAATTATCCCGTCTGTACACAGCAGGTTATCTCTGACGGATAATCTGCTGTCTCTGCTATTTCCGCCCTTCCCGGATAAATGTTAATTTCCATAATTATCAGATAAATACGATAGTATTCATCGCTGATATAGTTTGATCTGTAGCACACTATTCCGGAATACGGATATTCAGGGAAAATACCGCCAGTGTATTAAAGGTCAGCACATGAAAAAAATCAGACTATCGCTTCTTTGTATTCCTGTTTTGCTTTTTGGCTTTTTTCTGTTTTTTCATGAAACAGGACGCATTATTTATCATGAATCCGACACTTACCGCTATTATATGTACACAGACAGCGGAATACGGAATGCGCCGCGGATCTCAGAGAATTATCAGTTTGAATATATCCCGGCAGAAGGGTCGGTTTCTGAAATGAGCAGCGTTGTTTTTCATGATGTACGGGATTGTGCACCACTGAAAAATTACCTGAATAATGCCGGTTATTATCTTTACCGGACGCAGGATCAGGGACAGGATGAAATCTGGTTATCCGTGCGGGATAAAAAAGCGCTCTATTCTCTGCACCGGGATAAACAGGGCCGGTTTGTCCGCCTTTCCCGCAGTTCTTTATAAAAACACAGACGGGTATGTAAAGCCGTCTGTATTTTCCGTCAGAAGGTAATGGAACGACCAATACTGACCGGGTCACACCAGCGGGCTTTATACTCCCCGGACATCATGCCGTAAGAATAGGTCACCGGTGCGGGCAATTCTGCTGTCAGGCAGAGATTGCGCCACATCAGCATCGTGCCGATAGAATATTTGCGTAAATTCATATCGTAGCCGATGTTCAGAAAATCAATAAATGTTCCCCGCTTTGACGGTGTGGAAAGCAATAACTGAATACCCACTGCTTTACCGTCCAAAAACGCAATTTCCCCGAAAAAGTTATTATAGCAATGATGAAAAAGTGCGCGGATAACCGGATCGTTCTCCACCTCATGCCCCCGCCGGCCGGCATATAACCTGAAGTAGGTTTCAAATAAAAAATCCGGCCCGGCAGTGCTGACATTTTCAAATGTCCCGCCATCGGCTATAAATTTACGGATCTCTTTTTTCCGGGTAGCTCTGGTTTTGGAAGAAAAAGCGGAAAGATCTTTTGAAACGGCCACATGACGCCGGGAAAACAGCGAAAATGAGCTGTTATAAAACTGACGGCATTCTGTACTCAGGGATTTGGTTTTAAACGGCAGAAAACATTTAATATTTTTATTAAAAGGCAGCAGGATGGAGTAGCGGGGGAAATACATCCACTTCAGGCGGTTTGCGGGGTTATTATTGTCGTTTGCCAGCCAGCCGTTATCTGTGCAGACAGCACCTTCAATAACGCCTTTTTTTGTGTAAGCGTAGAAATCCGGTTCAACGCCCTGCTCCATGGCGAACTTAATATAGTGCGGTGAGGTTTCCGCATTATAACCAAACTTTTCACAGCAGGCTTCATAGTCACTGAAGCTGCATTTTTCCCATCCCCGGAATTTCATCATACCTGCAGTGTTCTGCCCATTAATGTAATTATGTACGCTATTCTAATTAAACCGGCTACAGGTGCAACTAATAACAGAATCACCGTGGCAGGTTCATCCCCGCCACGGTAATTCTGTCAGAAGATAATAATCAGGTTGTCAGCCCGGCCCGGACGGACTGGGCGGGATCAATATGCGTCATCACACTCAGCACCTGCGGGTCACGGCGGATATTCATTTCCGCTGCAATAGCGATATCATGCCCTTCTTTAACCGTCAGGTTTTCATCAATTTCAATATGGACATCCACCAGCAGATAATCGCCGGACTTACGGGTTTTCAGATCATGAACCCCTTCCACCCCCGGGGTATCCATCACAGACTGCGTGATTTTGGCGATGGTTTCTTCATCCGCACCGCGATCCATTAAATCCTGGAGAGACTGCAGGGTAAATTTCACCCCCATGCGCAGAATAAACAGCCCGACCACCAGCGCTGCGATCGGGTCCAGAATTTTATACCCCATCAGACTGCCGGTAATACCGATGGCCACCACCAGCGATGATGCCGCATCCGAACGGGCATGCCAGGCATTGGCTTCCAGCATATTGGATTTCACTTTACGCGCCACATGCAGCATATAGCGGAACAGGCCCTCTTTCGCCAGCAGTGCCAGCAGCGCGACATACAGCGCCAGCGAGTGCACTTCGGGAATGGTTTCCGGTGACATAATCCGTGAACCGGCGGTCCACAGCATCCCGCCGCTGACAACCAGCAGCAGCACGCCCAGAACCAGCGACGCCACGTTCTCATAGCGGAAATGGCCGTAAGGGTGTTCCTCATCCGGCGCTTTACGGCTGCCGCGGTTGGCAATCAGCACCACAAAATCAGCGATAAGGTCAGACAGAGTATGAACCCCGTCAGCAATCAGCCCCTGTGAGTGCGAGAAAATACCCGCCACTATCTGCCATGCAGACAACAGGGTATTCACCCAGACGCTGACCCAGGTACTTTTTTTCGCGGCCGCGAATTTTATCTCACGGCTGATATTCGCGCTGTTTTCTGCGGTTTCATCCGCCTGTGCAGGTATATTGGACATAATTTAATTCCACATTATTTTTGTGGTTAATACAAAGCAAATACATGCTGTGGATCGTGATCATTATAGTTCAGCAAACGGATTAATGCCGTTCTTTCTGAACAGGAAATAAAGAATTACAATTAATAAGGTTAAATCAGAATATTAATTCAGCGCCCACAGTATGCCACAATATTTTTTTCACGTCTCCAATTTTATGATTTTATTTGATTTTTATAACTGAGAATCATTATTCTTATCGCTTTTAAAACGGCTTCTTTCATTCCCCGTCACTGATGACGTTATCATTATTCTCTTTAATTCATTCCCTCCTTTTTATTAT
>NZ_WSPG01000037.1:0-34945 GCF_022819185.1 Morganella sp. HSTU-ASny43 | reverse complement strand
GAATAGCTCAGTTGGTAGAGCACGACCTTGCCAAGGTCGGGGTCGCGAGTTCGAGTCTCGTTTCCCGCTCCAATTTTCAGATAGTCAGGTATATACCGTTGTGATGCGGGAATAGCTCAGTTGGTAGAGCACGACCTTGCCAAGGTCGGGGTCGCGAGTTCGAGTCTCGTTTCCCGCTCCAATCTTTTTCTTCTCTTCAGTCCCCCCGAACATTATTTTCTGAATAAAATCCTTTGCGTGATTTCTGTTACCGGTTCTGCCGGGAAAACTGCTGTGCGGTGCAAATAATCATCAGTCACAGTTATCCGCAGCACAAAACCGTCCACACTGAACTTTTGCTGATAATTTAATCTGTTAGATGCTTTTTTTTCGTAAATACGGGGAAAAGTCTTGCTAATCCCGGCGTGGTGAAATAGAATTTGCGCCCTCTCTGACGAAGGGCAGATGAACGATCACCAGCGGTGATTATTCAGACAGTGAAAGATTACCACCGGCACTTTCTGCACTATCTTTATGTCAGTTTCTGCTTTTCATCACCTTTCATGGGGTGATTAAGTCAAACAGGGGCAATTTTTTTGTCCGGATGTCATTTTTTATCCACAGCGCTGCGGGGTATGTTATTCACATCCCGGGGGTTCTGACACACTTTTCTGCACAGAGTTATCCACAGGCCGGTTTTGTCGGCTGAATCACAGAATTCCGCAAAATACTGAACGACAGTATATTTAATATATTGATATTTATATGTTAGTTTAATTTATGTGAATTGTGTGACGGCTCTCTTGTATTTTTTCTTCACATTGATAGGCAAGGTCTTTTTATATTATTCACAACACTGAATATTGTGGATAACTTAACGGGATTATGAGGCGGGATCAGGCGTCGCGCGGCAAACCTTTGGAAATGGCGCGGATAAGACGTTTTTGCTGTGAAGTCTGTATTTCGATACGTGATTCATCTCTTTTGGCATACTGACGGGCAACTGCCCAGCGGATATGCTCATCAAGCCAGTCTGCCAGTCCGGTTTTTTCTGTCAGTGCAATAATAATTTTATCTTCATACGGTGCATTGCCGAGAGCGACACTGATATTTCTCAGCCAGCGCAGATATCCGATGCGCCGGATAGCCGAGCCCTCTGTCACCCGCAGGAAGGTGGCTTCATCCCAGGCGAATAAATCCAGCAGTTCCGGCGTGTGCAGGCGCTTGCGCGGCGAGAAATCCGCCTCGTCTGTCAGTTGTGAAAAACGGTTCCACGGGCAGATAAGCTGGCAGTCATCACAGCCGTAAATGCGGTTTCCCATCAGAGGGCGGAATTCTTCGGGGATAGCGCCCTCCAGCTCAATAGTGAGGTAGGAGATACAGCGGCGTGCATCGACAGTATAAGGCGCGACAATCGCCTGAGTCGGGCAGGTGGTCATGCAGGCGACACAGCGGCCGCACTGTTCTTCCGCAGGCGTATCAACCGGCAGCGGCAGGTTGATCAGCAGCTCGCCGAGGAAAAACCAGGAGCCTGCTTCACGGTTTAAAATAAGTGAATGCTTACCAACCCAACCAAGACCCGCTTTGGCTGCCAGCGGGCGTTCCAGTACCGGTGCTGAGTCAACAAACGGGCGGTAGCTGAGGGTGTTTTCCAGAGCCAGTTCATCACACTCAGCCTGAATCCGCTCTCCCAGCTGCTTCAGGCGCTGGCGCAGAAGCTTGTGATAATCACGCCCCAGCGCATAACGGCTGATATAACCCTGCTCCGGGTTTTGCAGGACAGCAGCAAAGGACGCTTTGGCCGGAAGGTAGTTCATCCGCACACTGATCACCCGCAGCGTGCCCGGCAGCAGTTCATGAGGGCGTGCGCGCATCATGCCGTGGCGTGCCATCCAGTCCATCTCTCCCTGATAGCCTGCATCCAGCCACGCCTGTAACTTCGGCTCTTCCGCGCTGAGATCTGTATCGCAGATACCGACCTGCTGAAAGCCGAGTTCGCGTCCCCATTGTTTTATCCGGGCGGCAAGCTGGTGTAAACCAGGGTGAGTGCTCATTAGTGAGTGTTTACTTACATTGCAGGTGTGATGGTGAATGGTGCGGAGTTTATCACAGACCGTCCGGCACAAAAACTGCGCATTATTGTCGTTTTTTCGCACGCCGTTATGCAGGTATATCACCGGAATGTGGTATGTTTAACGGATTACACGCTCAATTATTTCAATAAAATAACCTGTGACGACAACGAGAATGAAAGAACGTCTGTTTACGCTGGCAGATGAAGCTGCCACTGTCGCGCTCGGCCGTGCATTGGCACAGCAGAGTCAGCGCGGATTTGTCCTGCATCTTTTCGGCGATCTGGGGGCCGGAAAAACCACCTTCAGCCGCGGCTTTCTTCAGGCGCTGGGGCATCCCGGCCATGTGAAAAGCCCGACTTACACCCTGGTCGAGCCCTATGAGCTCTCACCACGTCCGGTCTATCATTTTGACCTGTACCGCCTGGCGGATCCGGAAGAACTGGAATTTATGGGGATCCGCGATTACTTCGGGGAAAACACCGTCTGTCTGGTTGAATGGCCGCAAAAAGGGGCCGGTTTTCTGCCGGATGCAGATTTGGAATTGCACTTACGGTATGATGGTGAAGGACGGGAAGCCCGTTTTACCGCCCGTTCCCCTTATGGTGAAGAACTCCTGGATAAGTTAGCGGAGATGTGAGGAATTACCGATAATGAATGCATATCTGACACGGAAATCTGATGTGGCTGCCGTTTCATGGCTGACGGCGCTGTTTTTCTGCGTGAGCCTGCTGTTCAGTGCAGCCGGGCACGCCGCGTCCCTGACGGGCATCAATGTGAACAACAACGGTTCTCAGGGCACATTACAGCTCAGTTTTGACGGCAAACCGCAATATAAACTGTTTCCGTTGCATGACCCGGAGCGTCTGGTGATCGACATCCGTCAGCCGCAGAAAATTACCGGTCTGCCGATCAATCTGAATAACGGGCTGATTAAAGTGGTCAGAGAGAGCCGTGCGCCGGATGCTCAGCATCAGCGTATCGTGCTGGAACTGGCGGATAAAAACAGTTTCCGCGATGCTGCGGATAACAGCGGCCTGACCATCACGCTGACCGGCAAAAACAGTTATAGCGCAGCCCCGGTGGCTGCCGCACAACCGGTCACCACCACAAGCGGCAAACCGCTGCGCATGAACAGCGGCAGTGCTGCTCCGGCGGCAGCGGCTCCGGCAGCAACCACTCCGGCCGCTGCACCGGAACAGGCAAAAATTCCGGTGGTACCGACAGGTAAACTGCCGAAAAACAGCCGTCAGGTCGTGGTGGCAATTGATGCCGGACACGGCGGGAAAGATCCGGGCGCTATCGGCCAGAACGGCCTGAAAGAGAAAAACGTCACTATCAGTATCGCCCGCAAGCTGGAAAAGCGTTTGAAAGATGACCCGATGTTCAAACCGGTACTGACCCGTGACGGCGATTATTTTATCTCGGTGGCCGGACGCTCCGAAGTGGCGCGTAAATTCGGCTCCAACATGCTGGTGTCCATCCACGCAGATTCCGCACCAAACCGCACCGCGACCGGTTCGTCAGTCTGGGTGCTCTCCAACCGGCGGGCAAATAACGAATTAGGTAACTGGCTGGAACAGAGCGAGAAACAATCCGAACTGCTCGGCGGTGCCGGTGATGCACTGGCAAACGGCGCGGATCCGTATCTCAGCCAGGCGGTACTGGATTTGCAGTTCGGTAACTCCCAGCGTGTCGGTTATGCCGTGGCGCAGGACGTGATCCGTCAGCTGCGCCAGATAGGTAAAGTCCACAAAGGCACGCCGGAGCATGCGAGCCTCGGGGTGCTGCGTTCACCGGATATTCCGTCCATTCTGGTGGAAACCGGCTTTATCAGTAACAGCACTGAAGAACAGCTGTTAGGATCTGACACTTACCAGGAGCAGGTCGCTGCCGCGATCCACGGCGGGTTACGCGCATACTTTACCGCGAACCCGTTACAGGCAGCGCCGTCCAAATAACAGGAGAACGGGGGCAATTATGGCGATCCGGATTTTACCGCCGCAGCTGGCAAACCAGATAGCCGCAGGCGAAGTGGTTGAGCGCCCGGCATCGGTGGTGAAAGAACTGGTGGAAAACAGCCTGGACGCCGGTGCCACCCGTATCGATATTGATATTGAGCGCGGCGGCGAAAAGCTTATCCGCATCCGTGACAACGGCTGCGGTATTGCCAAAGACGAGCTGGCGCTGGCGCTGGCCCGTCACGCCACCAGTAAAATCGCCACACTCGATGATCTCGAAGCCATCATGAGCATGGGGTTCCGGGGTGAGGCGCTCGCCAGTATCAGCTCCGTATCACGCCTGACCTTTACCTCCCGCACCCGTGACCAGAACGAAGCCTGGCAGGCATATGCCGAAGGGCGCGAAATGGCGGTGACGCTGAAACCGGCGGCACATCCGGCGGGCAGTACGGTGGAAGTGCTGGATCTCTTTTTCAATACTCCGGCGCGGCGCAAATTCCTGCGTACTGAAAAAACCGAATTCGGCCACATTGATGAAGTGGTGCGGCGTATCGCGCTGTCCCGTTTTGATGTGGCCATTAATCTCACCCACAACGGTAAACTGATGCGCCAGTACCGCCCGGTTAAAGCGGAAGATCAGCAGGAGCGACGTCTCGGGGCTATCTGTGGTACCGCGTTTATGCAGCAGGCACTGGCGGTAACCTGGTCTCACGAAGAGCTGGAGATCCGCGGCTGGGTGGCTTCACCGGCAGAATACAACGGCCCGGCGGATTTACAGTATTGCTATGTTAACGGACGGATGATGCGCGACCGCCTGATCAACCACGCCATCCGCCAGGCCTATGAAGACCGGCTGAGCGGCGATCAGCAGCCTGCCTATGTCCTTTACCTGACCATTGATCCGCGTCAGGTGGATGTGAATGTTCATCCGGCCAAGCACGAAGTGCGTTTTCATCAGGCGCGGCTGGTGCATGACTTTATTTATCAGGCGGTGCTCAGTGTGCTGAAACAGCATGAGCAGCCTGTCTCTTTGTATGAGCCGGATCCGTCAGCGCCGCAGACACAGCATGTGCCGGAAAACCGCGCGGCAGCCGGTAAAAATATCTTTGAGCGTGAGGACGTACTCACACCGCCGCCACGCCGGGAAACCACCGGGGGCGGCGCGTCTCACAGCGGCCACAGCAGCGGAAAACCGGCATATTCTGCGGATAAACCCGTTTACAGCCCGAAAGAAGCCGGAATATATCAGTCACTGATGCAGACACCGGCAGAAACCCGGCCGCAGCTGTTTCCGGAAAAAAGCACTTTTCTGTCAGAAAACCGGATCAGCGCCGCAAGTGAGCCAGTGACGGAAAAAAGTGAGCGTGTAAGTTTTGGTAAAATCCTTACGCTTTATCCGCCGTGTTATGCGTTAATTGAGACAGATGCAGGTATTGCGCTGTTTTCCCTCAGCAAAGCATCACATTATCTGCGTTGTCAGCAACTGATCCCGGGAGAGCAGGGACTGAAATCCCAGCCGCTGATGATCCCGCTTCAGATGGCATTAAACGCACAGGAGTGTGAGACATTTACGCAGTTTGCCGGGGTATTGCGTACTTTCGGTATAGAAGGCTCAGTTTCCCGTGGAAAAGCGACGATTCGTACGGTATCGTTACCGCTTCGTCAGCAAAATTTACCGCATCTTATCCCTGAATTACTGCGTTTCCTGGCTGATAACCCGGAGGCGGATGAGAAAGCCATTGCGTCGCGGCTGGCAGAGATGCTGGTCAGTGAACCGGCGGCTCAGAGCAAAGCCCAGGCAGTGCAGCTGCTGGCCGATGTGGAGCGGCTGTGCCCGCAACTGGTGCGCAGACCGCCGGCAGATTTATTGCAATTAATTGATTTAACTGAGGTCGTTGCAGCATTACGTCATGAGTGAACAGAATCATCATAAACCCGCAGCCCTGTTTCTGATGGGGCCGACGGCTTCAGGAAAAACCGCGCTGGCGATTGAACTTCGTCAGCACCTGCCGGTGGAAATCATCAGTGTGGATTCCGCACTGATTTATAAGGGGATGGATATCGGGACCGCAAAACCCGATGCTGCCGAACTGGCACTTGCCCCGCACCGGCTGATTGATATTCTCGACCCGTCAGTGGCCTATTCCGCCGCCGATTTCCGCCGTGATGCGCTGGCGGCAATGCATGAGATAACCGCGCAGGGAAAAATTCCGCTGCTGGTCGGCGGAACCATGATGTATTTCAAAGCATTGCTGGAAGGATTATCGCCGCTGCCGTCCGCTGACCCGGAAATCCGGGCACAGATTGAGACGCGGGCGGCACAGGAAGGCTGGCAGGTTCTTCATGATGAACTGAGCCGGATTGACCCGGTCGCCGGGGCGCGGATCCACCCGAATGATCCGCAGCGGCTCAGCCGGGCACTGGAGGTATACTATATCTCCGGCAAAACAATGACAGAACTGACGGAAACTGCAGGGGAGAATTTGCCCTTTAATGCTTATCAGTTTGCCATTGCACCGGCAGATCGTAAAATATTGCATCAGCGAATTGAAATGCGTTTTCAGATGATGCTGAAAGCCGGTTTTGAGGACGAAGTCCGTGCGCTGTATCAGCGCGGGGATCTTCATCCGGATTTGCCGTCGATCCGTTGTGTCGGCTACCGCCAGATGTGGTCATATCTGGCCGGAGAAATCAGTTATGATGACATGGTGTATCGGGGCATTTGCGCCACCCGTCAGCTTGCCAAGCGGCAGATGACGTGGTTGCGGGGTTGGGAAGGTGTTCAGTGGCTCGACAGTGAACAGCCTGAACAATCTCTTAAAGCCGTTATGCAGGTTCTTCGTGCATAGCGCCGTTGATTGTGTACAATTAACGGGTTACGAAAGTTTTTGAGTAGTTATTTTTCGAACCCAGCTTGGGTTTCATTTAAAAAACAACAAAATAAGGAAAATACAGAATGGCTAAGGGGCAATCTTTGCAAGATCCGTTCCTGAACGCATTACGTCGCGAAAGGGTTCCGGTTTCTATTTATCTGGTCAACGGTATTAAATTACAGGGTCAGATCGAATCATTCGACCAGTTTGTTATTCTGCTGAAAAACACGGTCAGCCAAATGGTTTACAAACACGCGATCTCTACCGTCGTACCTTCCCGTCCGGTTTCTCACCACAGCGGTGGCGCAAACCCGGGGACCGGCGGCAGCAATTACCACCAGTCAGCCGGTAACGGTGGTGCGCAACAGGATACTGATGGCGCTGAATAAGTCAGTGTGCAGTTATCAATCGCGGAAAAACATAGGTAGGGAGACTTTACCTGTGTTTTTTCCTGCGTGTTTTTCACTCAGCCTGAGAGGTTCTGCCGTTGTTTGACAGGTATGAAGGCGGTGAACGGGCCGTACTGGTCCACATATTTTTCTCACAGGATAAGAACACTGATGATCTCAGTGAATTTGAATCCCTTGTGACATCCGCGGGAGTGACACCTGTTCAGATAGTCACCGGCAGCCGCAGCGCCCCGCACCCGAAATATTTTGCGGGTGAAGGTAAAGCGGAAGAGATTGCCGATGCTGTCACCGAAAGTGAAGCCGATGTGGTGCTCTTTAACCATGCCTTAAGTCCGGCGCAGGAACGCAACCTCGAGCGTTTATGCCAGTGCAGGGTGGTTGACAGAACCGGGGTTATCCTCGATATCTTCGCCCAGCGGGCACGGACACATGAAGGTAAATTACAGGTGGAACTGGCGCAGTTACGCCATCTTTCCACGCGTCTGGTCCGCGGCTGGACGCACCTTGAACGTCAGAAAGGCGGGATTGGTCTGCGGGGGCCGGGTGAGACTCAGCTTGAGTCCGACCGCCGGATGCTGCGGGATAAAATCAAACAGATTTCAGGGCGTCTCGAAAAAGTGGAACGCCAGCGCGGACAAGGCCGTCAGGCGCGCAGTAAAGCGGATATTCCGACGGTGTCTCTGGTCGGTTACACCAACGCCGGGAAATCCAGTCTGTTTAATCACATAACTGATGCGAAAGTCTATGCTGCGGATCAGTTATTTGCGACACTCGATCCGACCCTGCGGCGGATTGATGTCGATGATGTCGGCACGGTGGTGCTGGCGGATACGGTCGGGTTTATCCGTCATCTGCCGCATGATCTGGTGGCGGCATTTAAAGCCACGCTGCAGGAAACCCGCGAAGCGACACTGCTGCTTCATGTGGTCGATGCGGCGGATAACCGTGTGGATGAAAATATTCATGCGGTTAATGCAGTTCTGGAAGAGATTGATGCACATGAAATTCCGGTTCTGATAGTGATGAATAAAATCGATATGCTGGACGATTTCGAACCGCGTATCGACAGAAATGAGGATAACCTGCCGGTCAGGGTCTGGCTTTCAGCACAGACCGGAGCAGGGATCCCGTTGTTGTTCCGGGCACTGACGGAACGCCTTTCCGGTGAGATCGCACACCTGGAATTGTGTCTGCCTCCGTCGGAGGGTCGTCTGCGCAGCCGTTTTTATCAGCTTCAGGCGATTGAACGCGAGTGGCTTGATGATGACGGCCGGATTTGCCTTGAAATCAGGCTGCCCATTGTTGACTGGCGCCGCCTCTGCAAGCAGGAACAACAGTTAGCCGATTACGTTATCTGATTATCAGCGGCGTAATATATTAATTGAGAGCGCGTTTTTGTGCTCTTAGCCCTGAAAAACCGATCATAAAAGAGTGGAGCGAAGGCATGGCGTGGAATCAGCCCGGTAATAACGGACAGGACCGCGACCCGTGGGGGAGCAGCAATAAAGGCGGCAACTCCGACGGTAACAAAGGCGGCCGGAACCGTGGGGCATCTGATCTCGACGATCTGTTCCGGAAAATGAGCAGAAAACTCGGTGGTCTGGGTGGCGGTAAAGGCGGAAACAATAACGGGCAGTCCGGCGGGAACAATCGTCCTCCGGTACAGTTCGCGGGCGGACGTATTATCAGTCTCGCTATTGCCGCCGTTGTTGTTGTCTGGGCCGCAACCGGCTTCTATACGATTAAAGAAACGGAGCGCGGCGTGGTTACGCGTTTCGGTAAATTCAGTCATGTGGTTCAGCCGGGTCTGAACTGGAGACCGACCTTTATTGATCGCGTTACTGCGGTCGATGTGGCGACCGTCCAGGATCTTGCCACCAACGGTATGATGCTGACCGCTGACGAGAACGTGGTCCGCGTTAACATGAACGTGCAGTTCCAGGTAGTGAACCCGGAAGATTACCTCTTCAGCGTCACTAACCCGAACAACAGTCTGCGTCAGGCGATGGACAGCGCGGTGCGCGGGGTTATCGGTAAGTTCACCATGGAGAAAATCCTGACGGCGAACCGTACCGTGGTCCGTAACGAAACCCAGAAAGTCCTCGAAGAGACAATCAAGCCTTATAAAATGGGGATAGCGATTGTCGACGTCAACTTCCAGGAAGCGCGTCCGCCGGCTGAAGTTCAGGCTTCATTCGATGACGTGATTGCCGCGCGTGAAAACGAACAGCAATCCATCCGTGAAGCGGAAGCTTACTCGAACGAAGTTCTGCCGCTGGCAAAAGGTAATGCGCAAAGTATGATCGAAAGCGCACAGGCGTATAAAGCCAGTATCGTGCTGAAAGCGCGCGGTGAAGTGGCAAGCTTCTCGAAAATGCTGCCGGAATACCGTGCGGCACCGGATATCACCCGTGAACGTCTGTACATTGAGACAATGGAACGTGTGCTGAGCAATACCCGTAAAGTGATTGCCAATGATAAAAGCAACAGCATGATGGTGCTGCCGCTGGATCAGATTATGCGTGAGCAGAGAGCCGCCTCTCAGGCTGCACCGGCGAAAGCCGCTGCCACACCATCATCCGCACCGGCAACACAGGCACCGGCAGGCCGTCAGGCACAAAACAGCAGCCAGAATCCGAATGTACCCGCTGAATACAACAACACGTATGATCTCAGCAGTTCGGGTATCCGTGGCAACACTGAACGCACAGGGAGACAATAATCATGCGTAAGTATTTAGCCGTTATTGTTATTCTGGTTTTAGGCGTTCTGTATGCGTCTGTCTTTACCGTTCAGCAGACCGAGCGCGGTATTGTGCTGCGGTTTGGCAAAGTTCTGCGTGATGCGGATAACAAACCGATTGTGTATGAGCCGGGTCTGCATCTGAAAGTGCCGTTTATTGAAACAGTGAAAATGTTGCCTGCCCGTATCCAGACACTGGATATCCAGGCTGACCGTTTCCTGACAAACGAAAACAAAGACCTGATCGTCGATTCTTACCTTAAATGGCGGATTAGTGATTTCAGCCTGTATTATCTCGCGACAAACAGCGGTAATATTAATCAGGCTGAAAACCTGCTGAAACGTAAATTCAGTGACCGTCTGCGTTCTGAGTTCGGTCGTCTGAGCGTGAAAGAGATTGTGACGGATTCCCGCGGTACATTAACGACGGAAGTCAAAAATGCACTGAACGAAGGGAGCTCCGGTAACGATCCGCAGGCAACCGATGCTGATAACGCTATTGCCGATGCGGCAGCGCGTGTTCAGGAAGAAACCAAAGGCGCACAGCCGCAGGTGAATCCGAACAGTATGGCGGCGTTAGGTATCGAAGTGGTGGACGTCCGTATCAAGCAGATTAACCTGCCTGCGGAAGTCTCCGAAGCTATCTTCCAGCGTATGCGTGCAGAACGTGAAGCCGTGGCGCGTCGTCACCGCTCACAGGGTCTGGAAGAAGCCATGAAGATTCGTGCGGTGGCAGATAAAACCCGTACTGAAATCCTGGCCGAAGCGGAGCGCCAGTCACTCTCCCTGCGTGGTGCGGGTGATGCGGAAGCCGCTAAACTGTTTGCGGATGCATTCAGTCAGGATCCGGATTTCTATGCGTTTATCCGAAGCCTGCGTGCTTATGAGCAAAGCTTCAAACCCGATGGCAACGACATTATGGTGTTAAGCCCGGATACGGATTTCTTCCGTTACATGAAGGCACCGACATCATTGCGTCCGGCTTCAGGCCAGTAAGTCCGGTAACCGCATAACCGGTACTGAAAAATCGTCAGCATGCTGATGGTCGCACTCTGATGAAGAAAGCCCGCTTAGGCGGGCTTTATTATGGACATTGATCAGGTGACTTTCATAAAGTGGATAAAAAGTGCTGAAAGGGCGGTCATGAGATGCTAGAATCCTTTTTTAAGCAACCAGGTAAAAACGAAATGGGTAAGAACGTTGTCGTATTGGGCACCCAATGGGGTGACGAGGGCAAGGGCAAAATCGTCGACTTGCTGACTGAACGGGCTAAGTATGTTGTTCGTTATCAAGGTGGCCACAACGCGGGTCACACTCTGGTTATCAACGGTGAGAAAACCGTCCTGCATTTAATTCCGTCAGGTATTCTCCGCGAAAACGTCGTCAGCATCATTGCTAACGGTGTTGTACTCGCACCCGATGCACTGCTGAAAGAAATGACTGCACTGGAAGAGCGTGGTGTTCCGGTGCGCGAACGTCTGCTGATTTCTGAAGCATGTCCGCTGATCCTCCCTTATCATGTTGCGCTGGATAATGCCCGTGAGAAAGCACGCGGCGCGAAAGCTATCGGCACAACAGGGCGCGGTATCGGGCCTGCATACGAAGATAAAGTTGCCCGTCGCGGTCTGCGCGTGGGTGATCTCTTCGATAAAGAGACCTTCGCTCAGAAACTGAAAGAAATCCTTGAGTATCACAACTTCCAGTTAGTGAACTACTACAAAGAGCCTGCGGTTGACTATCAGAAAACCCTGGACGAAATCATGGCAGTTGCGGATATCCTGACCGGTATGGTTGTGGATGTCTCTGATCTGCTGTACAAAGCCACCGTTAACGGTGAGCTGGTGATGTTTGAAGGCGCGCAGGGTACACTGCTGGATATCGACCACGGTACCTATCCGTATGTGACTTCCTCAAACACCACTGCCGGCGGTGTTGCCACCGGTTCCGGTTTAGGTCCGCGTTATGTGGATTATGTCCTGGGTATCATCAAAGCTTACTCAACCCGCGTGGGTGCCGGTCCGTTCCCGACCGAACTGTTTGATGAAACCGGTGAATACCTGCGTACCAAAGGCCAGGAGTTCGGTGCGACCACCGGACGCAGCCGCCGTTGCGGCTGGCTGGACATCATTGCTATCCGCCGCGCTGTGCAGATCAACTCCCTGTCAGGGTTCTGCATGACCAAGCTGGATGTGCTGGATGGTCTGAAAGAAGTGAAAGTGTGTGTCGGTTACCGTTTACCGAATGGTGAAATCATCGAAACCACACCACTGGCTGCGGATAACTGGGAAGGCATCGAGCCTATCTATGAAGTCATGCCGGGCTGGACTGAAACCACATTCGGGGCGAAGAGCCGCGAAGAACTGCCTCAGGCAGCACTGGATTACATCCGCCGCATTGAAGAACTGACAGGCGTTCCTGTTGATATTATTTCAACCGGTCCGGATCGTTCTGAAACGATGATCCTGCGCGACCCGTTCGACGCATAAGATCGTTCAGGTGATACCAGTCAGGGCCGGGCATGTTTGTCCGGCCTTTTGTTTTCTGACGCCGGGGTTTCTGACTATGTCATGACAGGAAATCCGGCGTTTTTAACGACAAATTTTGCTTAATAAGCAAAAGACACACATAATGATTATCCATTACTTATCATGTGATCCCCCGCGCGGGATGACAGAATTTCCGGGGTAAAATGTGCAGTTAACCAGTTTTACAGATTATGGCTTGCGGGCGCTGATTTATATGGCGTCACTTCCTGATGGTAAAATGACCAGTATTACGGAAGTGACGGATGTTTACGGCGTATCGCGTAACCATATGGTCAAGATAATTAACCAATTGAGCCATTTGGGTTATGTCGAGGCGATTCGCGGCAAAAATGGCGGGATCCGCCTGGGAAAACCTGCTAATACTATAGGTATCGGTGAGGTTGTCCGCGCGCTCGAGCCGTTAACACTGGTGAACTGCAGCGGTGAATTCTGTCACATTACTCCGGCATGCAGACTGAAATCGGTACTGAATAAAGCCATCCGGGAGTTCTTACAGGAACTGGATAAACACACGCTCGCTGATATGGTGCAGGACAATCAGCATCTTTATAAATTGTTACTGACGGACGAATAACGCCGTTCAGAAACCACGGAGGATACAATGTCAGTGGAAAAACAATCAAACGACCCTTATCGTGAGCGCGAAGCGGAAAAATATGATTCCCCGATCGCGAGCCGTGAATTTATTCTTGAAACTGTCCGCCGTCACACCAAACCGGTGAGCCGCGAAGATATCGCACAGGAACTGGGGATCACCGGTGAAGAGGCTCAGGAAGCCCTGCGCCGCCGTCTGCGCGCCATGGAGCGTGACGGGCAGCTGGTCTTTACCCGCCGTCAGTGCTACGCCCTGCCGGAGCGTCTTGATTTAATTAAAGGAACCGTGATCGGCCATCGTGATGGCTTCGGGTTCCTGCGTGTCGAAGGACAAAAAGACGATCTCTATATCCCGCAGGATCAGATGAAATTATGCATCCACGGGGATGTGATCCTGGCCCAGGTCATGGGGGCTGATCGCAAAGGCCGCCGCGAAGCGCGCGTTGTGCGTGTGACCGAGCCGAAAACCGGCCAGATTGTCGGCCGTTACTTTACCGAAGAAGGCATGGGATTTGTCGTGCCGGATGACAGCCGTCTGTGCTTCGATATTCTGATCCCGAAAGAGTCAATTAACGGCGCACGGATGGGGAATATCGTGGTGGCGGAACTGACCCGCCGTCCGGGCAAACGGGTGCAGGCGCTCGGTGTTATCACCGAAGTGCTGGGCGAGAAAATGGGCACCAGTATTGCGGTGGATATTGCCCTGCGCAAACATGAAATTCCGTTCACCTGGCCTGCTCAGGTGGAACGTCAGGTCGCGGATATCCGCGAGGAAGTACCGGAATCCGCCAAAAAAGGCCGTGTTGATTTGCGCGATCTGCCGCTGGTCACTATCGACGGCGAAGATGCCCGTGACTTTGATGACGCGGTACACTGTGAAGCCAAACGCGGCGGTGGCTGGCGTCTGTGGGTGGCGATTGCTGACGTCAGTTATTATGTGCGTCCGCAGACGGCACTGGATGATGAAGCCCGCAGCCGGGGAACCTCGGTTTACTTCCCGTCACAGGTCGTACCGATGCTGCCGGAAGTGCTGTCGAATGGTGTCTGTTCACTGAACCCGCAGGTTGATCGCCTGTGTATGGTGTGTGAAATGACCATTTCGGCGAAAGGTAAGCTTTCCGGTTACCGTTTCTATGAAGCGGTAATGAGCTCCCACGCCCGTCTGACCTATACCAAGGTGTGGAAAATCCTCGAAGGGGATGAAGAGCTGCGCGAACACTATGCACCGCTGGTAAAACACCTGGAAGAGCTGCACAAACTCTATAAAGCACTGGCGGAAGCCCGTGACGAGCGCGGTGCGATTGCCTTTGAATCCGAAGAAGCGAAATTTATTTTCAATGCGGAAAAACGCATTGAGAGCATTGAACCGGTACTGCGCAACGATGCACACAAACTGATCGAAGAGTGCATGATCATGGCGAACGTTGCGGCGGCACGCTTTGTTGAGAAAAACAACGAACCGGCGCTGTACCGTGTGCATGATCGTCCGAAAGAGGACAGCGTCATCAATCTGCGCACCGTCTTTAATGAGCTGGGTCTGACCCTGCCGGGCGGCCTGACACCGGAGCCGAAAGATTACGCCCGTGTCATGCTGGAAGTGGCGGAGCGTCCTGACCACGAGTTGTTACAGACTATGCTGCTGCGTTCGATGAAACAGGCGATTTATGATCCGGACAACCGCGGTCACTTCGGTCTGGCGTTACCGGCGTATGCCCACTTTACCTCACCAATCCGCCGTTATCCGGATCTGAGTCTGCACCGTGCGATTAAGTACCTGCTGGCAAAAGAACGCGGCGAAGGGAAATCGCAGACCGGCGCGTGGCATTACGATATGCAGAGTATGCTCCAGCTCGGTGAGCACACTTCCATGACGGAGCGCCGTGCCGATGAAGCCACCCGTGACGTGGCAGACTGGCTGAAGTGCGACTTTATGCAGGACCAGGTGGGTAATGTCTTTACCGGGCTTATCACCAGTGTGACCGGGTTTGGTTTCTTTGTCCGTCTGAATGACCTGTTTATCGATGGTCTGGTACACGTATCAACACTTGATAACGATTACTACCGCTACGATAATGTCGGCCAGCGTCTGATTGGTGAATCCTCCTCCAATGTGTACCGCCTGGGTGATGAAGTTGAAATCCGGGTGGAAGCGGTGCATATGGATGAGCGCACCATTGATTTCGCGCTGATTTCCACCACCCGCCGTGCCCGTAATGAAGGCAAAACCGCAAGAACCCGGGCGAAAGCCGGGGAGAAAGGAGATAAGCGCCGGGACGGTAAGAAAGGGGATCCCCGCCGTGACAAAAACTTCGAGCCGGACAGTGCATTCCGTAAGAAGAAAAAAGACGACGGCCCGAAAGCCCCGAAAGGTAAAAAATCAGCCCGGACCAAAAAAATCGAGGCAAATATAAAGGCGAAACGCGCGAAGAAAAAAGCTGAGAAGTAACCGCCTTTGATTTGAATTTTCCCACAATGAGGCATTGCGCCTCATTGTGTTTTATTGTCCCGCAACAAACGGAACGTTATGAGTGAAATTATTTATGGTATCCACGCTGTGGATGCTTTGCTGGCGCGTGATCCCAGCCGTTTTCTTGAAGTCTTTATCTTAAAAGGGCGTGAAGACCGCCGCCTGACCCCGGTTGTGCATGCTCTGGAAGCGGCAGGTGTCCGTGTGCAGATGGCCAGCCGTCAGTGGATGGACAGCCAGACCGAAGGTGCCGTCCATCAGGGGATTATCGCCAAAGTCAGAGGCGGCCGTCAGTATCAGGAGCAGGATCTGCCTGATCTGCTGGCTGAGCATGAGACTCCGTTCCTGCTGGTACTCGACGGCGTGACTGACCCGCATAACCTGGGGGCCTGTCTGCGTACCGCCGATGCCGCCGGTGTACACGCGGTGATCATCCCGAAAGACCGCTCCGCGCAGCTGAATGCCACGGCGAAAAAAGTCGCCTGTGGTGCGGCGGAAAGCGTACCGCTTATCCGTGTCACTAACCTGGCCCGCACACTGCGTCAGCTGAAAGACGAAAATATCTGGGTTGTCGGCACTGCCGGTGAAGCCACCCATGATCTGTATCAGAGCAAAATGACCGGCCCGGTGGCGCTGGTGATGGGCGCGGAAGGGGAAGGCATGCGCCGTCTGACCCGCGACCTGTGCGATGAACTGATCAGCATTCCGATGGCCGGGTCAGTCTCTTCCCTGAACGTCTCGGTGGCAACAGGTGTCTGCCTGTTTGAGGCCGTGCGTCAGCGCGCAAAATAATCCCGCATCACACACTTATTACCTTGTCTTTTGGGACGGGTATGAGTATAGTTATGCGTCAAATTTTTCAGCCGCACTTAAACAAGTTCCTTGCCTCTCAGGGTTGCGGTTGCCCGGACAGGAGGCTAATAATCCGTAAGGAGCACTACTAATGCGTCATTACGAAATCGTCTTCATGGTTCATCCGGACCAGAGCGAACAAGTACCGGCAATGATCGAGCGTTATAAAACTGCTATTACTAACGCAGAAGGTCAGATCCACCGTCTCGAAGACTGGGGTCGTCGCCAACTGGCTTACCCAATCAACAAACTGCACAAAGCGCACTACGTTCTGCTGAACGTTGAAGCTCCGCAGGAAGTGATTGACGAGCTGGAAACTATTTTCCGCTTCAATGATGCCGTTATCCGCAGCATGGTTATGCGCGTTAAGCACGCGGTGACTGAACCTTCTCCAATGGTTAAAGCGAAAGACGAACGTCGCCCGCGCGACATGTCTGACGACATTGAAGAAAATGATGAAGCTGAGGAAACTGAAGAGTAATAACGGTGTCCGCTAACCGTCTGGTGTTATCCGGCACAGTGTGCAGGGAACCCATCCGGAAAGTCAGCCCGGCCGGAATTCCGCATTGTCAGTTTGTGCTTGAGCACCGCTCACAACAGCAGGAAGCCGGACTCACCCGGCAGGCATGGTGCAGAATGCCCGTGGTTGCCAGCGGACAGACGATCCAAACCATTACTCGCAGTATAACGGTCGGCAGTCAGATAACCGTTCAGGGATTCATCAGCACCCATCAGGGGCGAAATGGATTATCAAAACTGGTTCTTCATGCCGAACATATTGAATTGATAGATTCTGGAGACTAGCCATATGGCACGTTATTTCCGTCGTCGTAAATTCTGCCGTTTCACCGCAGAAGGCGTTCAAGAGATTGATTATAAAGACATCGCTACGCTGAAAAACTACATCACTGAAAGTGGTAAAATCGTACCAAGCCGTATCACCGGTACCAGTGCGAAATATCAGCGTCAGCTCGCTCGTGCTATCAAGCGTGCACGCTACCTGTCTTTACTGCCTTACACTGATCGTCATCAGTAATCGGCACAGTCCATTAATGACTTTAAGAGGATAAGGTAATGCAAGTTATTCTGCTTGATAAAGTAGCAAACCTGGGCAGCCTGGGCGACCAGGTAAATGTTAAATCTGGTTATGCACGTAACTACTTAGTACCGCAAGGTAAAGCAGTTCCTGCAACCAAGAAAAACATCGAATTCTTCGAAGCACGCCGCGCAGAACTGGAAGCTAAATTAGCTGACGTTCTGGCAGCAGCACACGCTCGTGCAGAAAAAATCAATGCCCTGGGCGTTGTGACTCTGTCTTCCAAAGCGGGTGACGAAGGTAAACTGTTCGGTTCTGTCGGTACCCGTGACATCGCTGATGCTGTAACTGCAGCAGGCGTTGAAGTGGCGAAAAGCGAAGTTCGTCTGCCAAACGGCGTTCTGCGTACTCTGGGTGATCACGAAGTTCACTTCCAGGTTCACAGCGACGTGTTTGCAGAACTGAATGTGAAGATTGTTGCTGAGTAATCTCTGATTACACGGTAAACATCTTTGAAAGACGCTGGCTCAGGCCAGCGTTTTTTTTTGCAGTAAAAACCGGTGTTAAGAGCGGCGGTAACTGCCGTCTTTCTGTCGCTTAAAGGTGGCGGACTGCCCGTTAGCCTTATCAATCCTCAGCACAGAGACCGTATTTCCCTTTCCTTTGGTCACACTGATTTTATCCCCTGCTTCCACCTGATTAAGCGGCTTCTGCGGCCCCTCAACGGCTGTCATGCGAAATAAGTCATCCACCGGTAACCCGTTGCTGCGAAAGACCTGGGCGATGGTCTGGCCCTTTTTGAGGGTGAAACGCAGTGCATCTGCCTGTGCAGGCACCGCAGCAGGAGCAGACTCTGCACTAACCGGCGGTGGTGTGGTCGCCGGTTGCGGAGCCGGTTCGGTATTCAGTACACCAGGCGGCAGATTATCCGGCAGCGGCAAATCCGGGATATCGGATGGTGCCTCCGGTAGTGTGCCGGTCTGTTCAGCTATCAGGTCACCTAACGGATCTGCCGGTGGCGTCAGTGTGATATTCTGAGGCGGAACGGTCACCGGCGGTTTCTGCGCGGCAGGCCAGAAAAACAGGATCAGCATGATAATCAGCGCAATGGCGGCGATAGCGTAAAGATGGCGCTTTGGCAGTAGTCTCATCATAATCTCCCGCTGTTCAGCATGAATAATTATCATCCGGTATTATTCCAGTGTAGCAGCAGACTTACTGAAATTATTCGGAATTAGTCCTGTTTTATAAATTGATTGTGCTGTTTTCCGGGAATCACCGTGTTGCATCAGCTTTCACTGATTATCGGGTTTACCGGGGTACATCCTGCTGTTATGCTTGTCCGTCTTACTTATTACTCAGGTATCTCTCATGACACAACCGACTTTTGACACGATGGAAGCACAGGCAAGCTACGGAATCGGCTTACAAATCGGCCAGCAATTACAGGAATCCGGACTGAGCGGATTAGTACCGGAAGCCATCCTGGCCGGTATCACCGACGCACTGGAAAATAACCAGCCGGCTGTGGCGGTGGATGTTCTGCATCGTGCCCTGCGTGAAATGCATGAGCGTGCTGATGCTGTCCGCAATGAAAAACAGGCTGAGCTGGTTAAAGACGGCATGCGTTTCCTGGAAGAAAACGCGAAGAAAGAAGGCGTTTCCACCACTGAAAGCGGCCTGCAGTTCTCTGTCATTAATCAGGGTGACGGCGCTATCCCGGCCCGCACTGACCGTGTCCGTGTTCACTACACCGGCCGTCTGATCGACGGTACTGTGTTTGACAGCTCTGTACAGCGCGGCCAGCCGGCAGAATTCCCGGTAAACGGCGTGATCGCAGGCTGGATTGAAGCACTGACCCTGATGCCGGTCGGCTCCAAATGGGAACTGTATATCCCGAGCAACCTGGCTTACGGCGAGCGCGGTGCCGGTGCGGCAATCCCGCCGTACAGCACACTGGTATTCGAAGTGGAGCTGCTGGAGATCCTGTAATCTCTCTTTGTCAGCAATAACAGAATATGCGAAATGGCCGGTTTTCACCGGCCATTTTTATTTCTATACTCAGGTCTCCGGAGACGTGAACAGGATTACGCGACTCACTAACCGTTCTGTGAAAGAGGTGAAGGATGCTCAATCAAATTTGTCTGCTGGCCCGGCGGGCGGGCGATGCAATCATGGATATCTACCATCATCCCGACACACTGACCATCTCCGCCAAAGCGGATAACTCCCCCTTAACCGCTGCGGATTTAGCTGCGCATCACATTATCGTGCAGGAACTGAAGTCTCTGACACCGGACATCCCGGTGCTGTCAGAGGAAGATCCGCAGCCGTGGTCTGAGCGGCAGCACTGGACACAATACTGGCTGGTGGATCCGCTCGACGGCACCAAAGAATTTATCAGCCGCAACGGTGAATTTACGGTCAATATTGCCCTGATTTCAGACGGCGTACCGGTGATGGGCGTGGTGTATGCCCCGGTACCGGACGTGCTCTATCTGGCAGAAGGCAAACACGCCTGGCGTGAGCGGGGCGGGCAGCGGATGGCTGTCAAAGTGGTGAATACAGATCTGCCGATGGTGGTGATCAGCCGTTCACATCAGGATGCGGAACTGGCGGATTATCTGGAGCAACTGGGGCCGCATGAAACCCGTGCTATCGGTTCATCCCTCAAATTCTGTCTGGTGGCGGAAGGTAAGGCGCAGCTCTATCCCCGTTTTAACCCGACCCACATCTGGGACACGGCGGCCGGACATGCCGTTGCACTCGCGGCCGGAGCGCATATTACGGACTGGAGCGGAAAAACGCTCGACTATACACCGCGTGAATCACTGATAAACCCGGGGTTCCGTGTCAGCAGTTTCTGACTGCCATTTTATTCCTGAATAACAGTGTAATTTGCATGGTTATGCAAATTACACTGACTTTTCCCCGCCTGTTAAATTCCGTATCTGCTGACATTAATCCCGTTATTTCAGCCTCACATTATTTATAAAACTTATAGTAATTATGAGGTTATTATTTCATTGTTATAGTGTGACGGGGATCGATTTTCACTCTGATTTGTGAAGTAAATCGTAGTGAAGTGTCATTTTATGTAAAAATAGTGATTAAATCATTTGATTAATGAACCCGGGTGGTAGAATTGAGTCATACCTTAGGCATGAAAGAAAAGGTAAAGGGGAGGACATAAGTACGATGAAAATTTTCGCCCGTTACAACCCGGCTCAGATCGCCCGCTACGTGAAAACCTTATTCCGTGGCCGCCTGTATATACAGGGGATGGGCGCGTTTGAATTTGACTACGGCAAGATTTTACCGCCGAAAATCAGAGACAAACGCCACCTGAGTGCAATGAGTGAAATTAATCAGCAGGTATCGTTGCTGCAGGCGCAGCTGGCGTAACCACAATACCTGTCTGATGAAGAAGGGTTAGTTTTACGGTTTCTGGTGCTGTTCGTTGTGTGCCACGTCAGACTGACCCTCTTTGCCGCTTTCCGCCGCTGACGGACGCGGGACAACCGGTGCATCCGGGATCCGTGTAACCAGCAGCTGGTCAATCTTGTAGTTGTCGATATCCACCACTTCAAACTTAAAGCCCGAGAATTTCACGGAATCGGTCCGTTTCGGAATACGGCGCAGCTTATACATCAGGAACCCGGCGATGGTTTCGTAGTTGCTGTCATCCGGGAACTCATCAATATCCAGCACCCGCTGCACATCCTCAATCGGTGTACCGCCTTCAATCAGCCAGGAATTTTCATCACGGGCGACAATCTGCTCTTCCTGCCCCTGACCGACCAGATCTCCCATCAGGGTAATCATCACGTCATTGATAGTGATAACACCCATCACCATGGCGTATTCATTCAGAATGATTGCGAAGTCTTCCCCGGCATTTTTAAAGCTCTCCAGGGTGTCTGACAGGCTCAGGGTATCCGGGATCATCAGTGCCGGGCGGATTTGCACACCTTCATGCAGATTCAGGCTCTGGCCGTTCAGCACGCGGTTGAGCAGATCTTTGGAATCGACATAACCGAGCACATGATCCAGACCGCCGTCGCACACCAGGAATTTTGAGTGCGGCTGTGTGGAGATCTTCTCTTTGATGCTCTCTTCGTTTTCCTGCTTGTCGAAATAGACCACGCTCTCACGGGAGGTCATAGCAGACGGCACAGTACGGGATTCCAGCTCAAACACGTTTTCGATCAGTTCGTGCTCCTGCTTGCGCAGCACACCGGCGACCGCACCTGCTTCCACCACCGCGTAAATATCATCAGAAGTGATATCTTCATTTCGCGCCAGCGGGATTTTGAATAATTTAAAGAACAGGTTGGATAATCCGTTAAACAGCCAGGCCAGCGGGCGCAGTACTGTCAGGCAAAAACGCATCGGCTGGACAATCCGGATGGCGACCGCTTCCGGTTTGATCATCCCGAGACGTTTCGGGGTCAGATCCGCCAGCAGGATAAACATGGAGGTCACGATAATAAATGACAATACTGAGCCGAGCTGCTGTGCGGCGGCATCGGCCATAAAATTGCCGAACAGGGTGCGCAGCGCCGGTGAAAAGGCCGATTCACCGACAATACCGGCGAGGATCGCCACGGCGTTCAGGCCGATTTGCACCACGGTGAAGAACATCCCCGGTGCTTCCTGCAAACGGAGCACATGGGCGGCATTGGTATTGCCTTCGTCAATCATGACTTTGAGTTTGATACGCCGCGAGGCGGCCAGTGATATTTCAGATAACGAAAAGAATGCGCTGATCGCGCAGAGTAACAGGACGATTAATAAACTATTTAACATATAAGTTCCGAATGGCCGGCACGATTGCCTCTGGGCGCGCTGTTGTTGATTATGCGTGGCGACCGGTTATTTTAGATATATAGAGCATAAGTATCGGATATTAAAAAAGAAAGGCGCACAGAACATCCAATTTGTCTGTGCGCGGATGTGCAGTATAGCACCGGAACGGGAAAAGCGGCTAGTTTCTCAGCGAAGGCGGAAGACAAACACCGATCCCGCCGAGCCCGCAGTAGCCTTCCGGGTTCTTATCCAGGTATTGCTGGTGGTAATCCTCCGCCACATAAAACGGGCCGAGCGGGCGGATGGCCGTGGTGATACTGCGGCTGTCGTTATTGTCATTCATCGCCTGCTGATACTGCTCACGGGAAGCAAGTGCCTGCACGCGCTGGCTGTCAGACTGGGTATAGATAGCAGAACGGTACTGTGAGCCGATATCGCCGCCCTGTTTCATGCCCTGTGCCGGATCATGGTTTTCCCAGAACAGACGCAGCAGATCGGCATAGCTGATAACGGACGGGTCATACACAATGCGGACGGCTTCAGCATGACCGGTGTTGCCGGTGCAGACGCCTTCATAGGTCGGGTTTTTTGTCGTACCACCGGTGTAACCGGCGGTGGTGCTGTACACGCCCGGCTGCTGCCAGAACAGGCGCTCCACACCCCAGAAGCATCCCATGGCAAAATACGCGGTATCAAAGCCGTCAGGCACATGGTTCACATCATGGCCGGTTACGGTATGGCGCGGGCTGATGGTCAGCGCCACGGCGCTGTCCGGCAGTGCATCAGCGGCGGAAACAGGAGATACAATAGTGTCCTGCGGGTATTGAGTGGTGTTTTGTGTCATTTGCGGTGGCTCCTGTTTTAAGAATAATCGGTGCATTATCAGTATATTTCAGGTTATTTATCTTATGTATCTATAGTAAACTTCAAATTATTTTCATTTATACCCTTATTCATTCACATTACCGGTTCGTTGGCTGTATTCTGAATGAATAAAGGTATATCTCAGTCAAATCGCAGAAATTCAGGAGTTGATGTGATCCGGTACCCTCTTGTTTGTGTTGTCGCTGTGTCTCTCACATCCCCTCTGGCATATAGTGCAAATCTTCGCTTAAAAGTGGAAGGGCTCAGCGGGCAACTTGAAAAAAATGCAAGAGTCCAGCTTTCCACTATCACGACCGATGAGGTCGTGGCTGACGGCCGTTTTCGTGCCCGGGTGGAAAAAGCCATCAAAGAGGGGCTTCGTCCGCTGGGGTATTATGAGCCGGTGATCACCTTTGATTATCAGGACAACGCGCCGCCTGCGCGTCCTGTGCTGTATGCCCGTGTCGTTCCGGGGGAGCCGGTTAAAATTGCCGGGGTTACCGTGGATATCGAAGGTGCGGCAAAAACCGATCCCGCATTCAAAAAATTCATTACCAAAAATACACCTGAAACCGGGACTGTCGTCAATCACGGCGAGTACGAAAGTTTTAAAAGCGGATTATCCGGGCTTGCCTTAAAACGCGGCTATTTTGATGCCGAAATGGAAAAAAGCCAGCTCGGCATTGCGCTTTCCCGTCATGCGGCCTACTGGGATTTTGTGTTCAACAGCGGCAAACGATACCGTTTCGGGAAAGTGAATTACCAGGGCTCGCAAATCAGCGATGCGTATCTGGAAGGTTTGGTGCCGTTTAAAGAAGGCGATTACTACACCTCTGATCAACTGGCAGAATTTAACCGTCTGCTGGCGGAAACCGGCTGGTTCCAGTCCGCGATCGTCACCCCGGATATTGCAAAGGCCCGGGCGGATAACAGTGATTATCTGACCATGGATGCCTCATTCACCCCGCGCGCACAAAACTTTGTCGAGCTGGGCGGCGGCTTTGCCACCGATGTGGGGCCGCGTGTTCAGGCGAAATGGAATAAGCCGTGGGTGAATTCCAGCGGCCACAGCCTGACCTCCAGTATCAGCCTGTCCGCGCCGGAACAGATTATTGATACCTCTTACCGCATCCCGCTGAAGGTCAACCCGATTGAGCAGTATTACGCCGTCTCCGGCGGGTATAAGCGTACCGATCTGAATGATACCAAAGCCGATACTGCGACAGTCAGTGTTTCCCGTAACTGGGATTTATCCACCGGCTGGCAGTACGGTATCAATATGCGCTGGAGTCTCAGCCACTTTACCCAGGCGGATATCACCAACACCACCATGCTGCTCTATCCGGGGGTGAATGTCAGCCGTGTCCGTTCGCGGGGCGGGATGATGCCATCCTGGGGGGACAGTCAGCGCTACTCAGTGGATGTTTCCAATGAAATGTGGGGCTCGGATGTGGATTTTTCCATTTTCCGCGCCCGTAACGTCTGGGTGAGAACGCCGTGGGATGGTCACCGCTTTGTGATGCGCGGCAACCTCGGCTGGATTGAAACCAATAACTTCGACAAAGTCCCGCCTGATCTGCGTTTCTTCGCCGGTGGCGACGGCAGTATCCGGGGTTACCGTTACAACAAAATCTCACCGGAAGATGCTGACGGCAAACTGACAGGGGGCTCGCGGCTGGTCGTCGGTTCGCTGGAATATCAGTACAACGTAACCGGAAACTGGTGGGGCGCGGTATTTGTGGACAGCGGTGAAGTGGTGAATGATATCAAACGGAGTAATTTCAAAACCGGTGCCGGTGTCGGGGTACGCTGGGCATCACCGGTCGGGCCGATCAAATTTGACCTTGCCGCGCCGGTAGGTGATAACGAAACGAAAAATATCCAGTTTTACATCGGCTTGGGGGCAGAACTCTGATGAAATGGCTGAAGTATCTGAAATGGCCGGCAATCATTCTGCTGGTTCTCATTCTGCTGACTGGCGGCACACTCGGCTGGATCCTGGGGACACAGTCCGGCCTGCATTTTGCGCTGAATCTTGCACCGCGTGTGGTCTCCGGCCTGGCTATCGGTCAGGTTGAGGGTGATCTGCGTAATCTGACCCTGAAGCAGGTGAAATACACCATGCCGGGTATTGATGTCAGCGTGGATAAGGTCAACCTGGCGCTGCGCCTGAGCTGTCTGAAAGACATGACACTCTGTGTTGAAAACCTCAGCACGGACGGCACGCGCGTTGCTGTCGATACGGCAAAACTGCCGCCGTCAGAAGAAACTCCGCCGTCAGAGCCGCTGACAGAGCTGAATGCGCCGCTGACCATTTTCCTGGATTCTCTCTCTGTGACCAACACACAGGTCACCGTGGATGATATGGCGGTAAATCTGGATACCTTCCGCACCGCCATGACCTGGCAGGGCGACCAGTTGACCCTGAAACCAACGGTAATTAATGCCCTTTCTGTTGTGCTGCCGAAAAGTGACCCGGCTGCGGCAGAAGAACCGGCGCCGGCAGCGGATGCACCGGAAAAGCCGTTAGGTGAAACTATCAGTGAGATTTTTGCTCAGCCGATGCTGGCGGAACTGCCGGAGGTTATTCTGCCGCTGAATATCTCAGTGGAAGGTATTTCCGGTGAGAACTGGCAGGTGAGCGGTGATGCGCCGGTAACCCTCAATTCCCTGCACCTGGCACTGTTTAACAAAGGGCAGGTGCTGACCCTCAGTGATCTGTCTGCGGATGCGCCACAGGGCAATATCGCGGTCAGCGGGGAAGTGGCGCTCAGTGAAAAATGGCCGGTGGCGTTGTCGGTGAAAGGCCATGTCCGTGATTTTGAGGAATTCAGCGGGCAGGATCTCGATCTCACCCTGAACGGCGGGCTGCTCGATGAGCTGAAACTGGCACTGGCACTGAAAGGGCCGGTCAATGCCACGCTGGATGCACAGACCAACCTGACACAGGCCGATCTGCCGCTGCTGCTGACCCTGGAGAGTCAGAAAGTCAGCTGGCCGCTGACCGGTGAGGCGGATTATCAGCTTGATGGCGTGAAGCTGCGCCTTAACGGAAAAGTGAGCGGTTACGACCTCTCTCTGCGTTCGGATATCAAAGGAAAGGACATCCCGCCTGCGCTGCTGACGCTGGATGCGAAAGGGAATACCGAACAGCTGAATCTTACCCGGCTGCGTCTGAATGCGTTACAGGGCTTTGCGGAAGTGACCGGGGTGGCGGACTGGCAGAAAGCCATCAGCTGGCAGGCGGTTCTGACGCTTTCCGGGCTGAATACCGCAAAAGCCTATCCGGAGTGGCCGGCCAAAGTGGACGGCAAAATCAGTACCCGGGGCAGCCTGTACGGCGGTAACTGGGAGCTTGAAATCCCGGATATCACCCTCGATGGCAAAGTGAAAACCTATCCGCTGAAAGCGCGCGGTAATGTGAAAGGTAACGCAGGCGGTCAGTGGACAATCCCGGATCTGAAACTGGCACTGGGTAACAATAAACTGGATGTGCGGGGCGAGCTGGCAGATGCCTGGAAGCTGGATGCGGATATCAATGCACCGGCGCTCGGCGGCCTGGTTCCGGGGCTGGCGGGAACGGTCAAAGGGAAACTCAATGTCCGCGGTAATATGGAAAAACCACAGATCCTCGCCGACCTGGCTGTTCACAGCCTGAAATGGCAGAACGATCTGTCGGTGGCGGATGCGAAAATCAAAGGGGATATCACCTCCGCAGAGCAGATCAAAGGTCAGCTGGATGTGACGGTGAATCAGCTGAGGCAGGCCGATTTGGTGATCAGCAACCTGACGCTGAATGCCAAAGGTACCGAAGCACAGCACCAGCTGAAACTGACCATGAAAGGCGAGCCGGTCTCGGCACAACTGATGCTGAACGGCGGATTTGACCGTAAAACCGAAACCTGGAAAGGTACGCTGAATAACACCCGCTTTGACACACCGGTGGGTGAATGGTCGCTCAGCAAGGTAATGGCGCTGACTTATCTGAATGAAAAACAGGAAGTGACTATCGGCACCCATTGCTGGGTGAATCCGGATGCCCGTATCTGTGTGCCGAAACTGATCACCGCAGGAGCTTCCGGTAATGCATCGGTTGCCCTTGAACGTTTTGATCTGGCGATGATTAAACCATTCCTTGGCCCGGATACCCGGCTGGATGGTGTATTCAGCGGTAATGCCAATGTCCGCTGGTTTGCGGACGGCTCACAGCCGGTGGTGGATGCATCCCTGAAAGGCAACGGTGTGAAGGTGGTGCAGAACCTCGACGGCACGAATCTGCCGGTCGCGTTTGACACCCTGACCATGACCACCGCCATGAAGAACGGCAAACTGAATCTTCAGTGGCTGATTGCTATTGCCGGTAACGGAAAGATTAACGGTAATGTCCAGATTTCTGATCTGGAGAAACGCCGTCAGCTGAGCGGGAATGTCGGGATCGATAATATCTCGCTGGATCTGCTGAAACCATTGCTCGGCAAAGGGGATAAAGCTACCGGGCGGCTGAATGCGGGGCTGCGTCTGGGCGGTAATGCTGCATCACCGCTGCTGTTTGGCCAGCTGGGATTATCAGATCTCGCCGTCAGCGGTCGTCTGCTGCCGTTTGATATCACAACCGGCGGACTGACCGTGAACTTTGATGGCGCCCGTTCTGATCTCAGCGGAAACATCAAAACGCCGGAAGGGTATCTTAACCTCAGCGGTAACGCGGACTGGCGCAGAATGGATGCCTGGAGTGCGCGGATCTTCGCACAGGGTGACAAACTGCGCGTTTCCCTGCCGCCGATGATCCGGATTGATGTCAGCCCGGATCTGGTCTTTGAAGCCACACCGTCGATGCTGAAACTGGACGGTACGGTCAATATTCCGTGGGCACGGATCACCGTGCATGAAGTACCGGAGTCCGCCGTCAGCGCCACATCCGACGAAGTGATGCTGGATGACAACTTACAGCCAATCCGTGAGAAACAGACCAGTATTCCGATCCTGAGTAATCTGCGGATCCATATCGGTGATGATGTGCTGCTCGATGCCTTTGGTCTGAAAGCAAAACTGACCGGGGATCTGAAAGTCGCCCAGGATAAACAGGGACTGGGGCTCAACGGCCAGGTGGATATTCCGCGCGGGCGTTTCCATGCTTACGGGCAGGATCTGCTGGTGCGCAAAGGACAGATTCTGTTCTCCGGTCCGGCGGATCAGCCATTCCTTAATCTGGAAGCTATCCGTAACCCGGATAATACTGCTAACGGCGTGATTGCGGGTGTCCGGGTGACCGGGCTTGCCGACAGACCGAAAGTGGAAATATTTTCTGACCCCGCGATGTCCCAGGAAAATGCCCTCTCTTATTTGCTGCGCGGTGAGGGGCTGGATTCCGGTGACGCAGACAGTTCGCAGATGACATCCATGCTTATCAGCCTCGGGGTGGCACAAAGCGGGCAGTTAGTCGGAAAAATTGGTGAAACATTCGGTATTTCGGATCTGGCGCTGGATACCCAGGGTGTGGGCGATAAGTCGCAGGTTGTGGTCAGCGGTAAGATAACCAACGACCTGCAGGTAAAATATGGTGTCGGTATATTTGACTCTTTAGCGACCTTAACGTTACGCTATAGGTTAATGCCCAGGTTATATCTGGAAGCGGTGTCTGGTGTTAACCAGGCGATCGATCTGCTTTATCAGTTTGAGTTTTAATATATGCGAGTGATCGTTTATGGCAGTTTGCGGCAGAAACAGGGCAACCATCATTGGATGACCTATGCCGCCCTGCTGGGAGAATATACGCTTGAAGGCTATGACCTGTATGATTTGGGACACTATCCTGCGGTGGTACCGGGAACCGGTTCGATCGAATGTGAAGTGTACCGGATCTCCTCGTCGATCCTGACTGAGCTGGATGAATTAAAAAAAGATGGTCAGGATTACCGGCGTGAATTGGTTTCAACGCCGTACGGCAGTGCCTGGATTTACTTATATCAGCGTCCGGTGGACGGACTGGTGAAGATAAATTGCGGGGACTGGCTGAAACGGCACGAGGCAGAAGGCCCGGAAAGCGAATGATTTCCCTGTGAATAAAAAAACCGCTGTGAAAACAGCGGTTTTTTTTGTCTCTGAAACGGACTGCGGATTATTTTTTCGCAGCGCGTTCGAAAGAAGCAATGATTTCAGCTTTGGCGGCAGCAGCATCTTCCCAGCCGTCAACTTTCACCCATTTGCCTTTTTCGAGATCTTTGTAGTGCTCGAAGAAGTGAGTGATCTGAGCTTTCAGCAGCTCAGGCAGATCGTTCACATCTTTAATGTGATCGTATTCTTTGCTCAGTTTGGTGTGCGGAACCGCAACCAGTTTGGCATCTTCACCGGATTCGTCGGTCATTTTCAGCACGCCGACAGGACGGCAGCGGATCACTGAACCCGGCTGTAACGGATACGGAGTCGGAACCAGCACGTCTACCGGATCACCATCCAGAGATAAGGTGTGGTTGATGTAACCGTAGTTACACGGGTAGAACATAGCGGTTGACATGAAACGGTCAACAAACAGTGCACCGGATTCTTTATCAACTTCGTATTTAATCGGATCTGCGTTGGCAGGGATTTCGATAACAACATAGATATCTTCTGGCAGCTCTTTACCTGCCGGAACATTATTCAGGCTCATGAACGGATTCCTTAATCTTCAGAACAAATAGCGTGGCGGATATTATAACGAAAAAAAGGCGGTGGTATACCGCCTTTTCCTTCGCTTACTGTTGGTTACTTCCCGTTTTCGTCCGGGAATTCCGCCATAAAGCTTTCGGCTTTCTCTACCATTGAGCGGGTACCGACAAAGTACGGTGAACGCTGGTGGAGTTTTTCCGGAATGATATCGAGGATACGGTTCTTACCGTCACTCGCTTTACCGCCGGCCTGTTCCGCGAGGAATGACATCGGGTTGCACTCATACAGCAGACGCAGTTTGCCGTTCGGGTGGCTTGCGGTGCTCGGGTAGATGTAAATTCCGCCCTTGAGCAGGTTGCGGTGGAAATCCGCCACCAGAGAGCCGATATAACGGGTGGTGTACGGGCGGTCAGTGGCCGGATCTTCTTCCTGGCAGTATTTGATGTATTTTTTCACGCCAACAGGGAAACGGATGTAGTTCCCTTCGTTGATGGAATACATTTTACCGTTTTCCGGGAATTTCATATCCGCCTGGCACAGGCAGAACACACCCAGAGACGGGTCATAGGTGAAGGCGTGAACACCGTTACCGGTGGTATAAACCAGCATGGTGGAAGAGCCGTAAACCACATAACCGGCAGCAACCTGGCGGTTACCCGGCTGGAGGAAGTCAGCTTCGGTGACCGGCTGGCCCAGCGGGGTGATACGGTGATAAATAGAGAAAATAGTACCGACTGACACATTCACATCAATATTGGATGAGCCGTCGAGCGGATCCATCAGAACCACATATTTGGCGTTTTCCGCACGGCCGCCCTCAAAAACAACAATGTCGTCTTCTTCTTCGGAGGCAATACCGGCAACTTCACCACGGGCTTTCAGCGCGGCTTTCAGTTTCTCGTTGGCATAGAGATCCAGTTTCATCTGGACTTCGCCCTGCACGTTTGAGATACCATTAGTACCAAGGATATCAACCAGCCCGGCTTTGTTGATATCACGGTGAATAATCTTAGCGCCTAACTTAATCGCGGAGAGGAGTGCAGTCAGTTCTCCGGTGGCGTGAGAAAAGTCCTGCTGTTTTTCGACGATAAATTCGCCTAATGTTTTCATGACGTACGTCCTGAAGTGGGTGAAATAAAAGTATTACGAAAGCGGTTGCCCGTAAACGCGGGTGCAAGTTTAGCCAAAGAAAATCATAATTGATAGGCTAATCCGTTTCAGTTCTTTTGAGAGATGGTTAGAATAGTGACCAACGTCATGCTATTGGATAAAAAATAATGCATATTCATATTCTCGGTATCTGCGGCACCTTCATGGGCAGCCTGGCTATCCTGGCCCGTGCACAGGGGCACAAAGTGACCGGTTCGGATCAGAATGTCTACCCGCCGATGAGTGATTTACTGACAGAGCAGGGGATCGAGCTGATTCAGGGTTATGACCCGGCTCAACTGACGCCGCGCCCGGATATGGTGGTGATCGGCAATGCCATGAAACGCGGAAACCCGTGTGTCGAGGCGGTGCTGAACCAGGGAATTCCTTACACTTCAGGGCCGCAGTGGCTGCATGACCATGTACTGCCGGAGCGCTGGGTGCTGGCGGTTGCCGGGACTCACGGCAAAACCACCACTGCAGGTATGCTGGCGTGGATTCTGGAAGACTGCGGCTATCAGCCGGGCTTTCTGATCGGCGGTGTCCCGGGGAACTTTGATGTTTCCGCCACGCTGGGTAACAGTCCGTTCTTTGTTATCGAAGCGGATGAATATGACTGTGCATTCTTTGATAAGCGCTCAAAATTTGTTCACTACAGCCCGCGCACACTGCTGCTCAACAACCTCGAGTTTGATCACGCGGATATCTTTGAAAACCTCGCGGCGATTGAAAAACAGTTCCATCATCTGGTACGTGTGGTGCCGGGTGACGGCAAAATTATCGCCCCGGCGCAGGATGCCAATCTGAAACAGGTGCTCAGTATGGGCTGCTGGAGTGAGGAAGAATACACCGGCGACAACGCCCGCTGGCAGGCAGAGAAAGTCACCAACGACTGCGGTGAGTTCGATGTGCGTTATGACGGTGAAATCAGCGGTCGTGTGACCTGGGGACTGGTGGGCGAGCATAATATGCAGAACGCCCTGATGGCGGTGGCTGCCGCACATCACGTCGGTGTGCCGGTCGCGGAAGCCTGCCGTGCGCTGGGTAAATTTATCAACGCCCGCCGCCGCCTTGAGCTGCGCGGTGAGGTGAACGGTATCAGTGTCTATGATGACTTTGCGCATCACCCGACGGCGATTCTGGCCACATTACAGGCGCTGCGCAGTAAAGTCGGCGGTACCGCCCGCATCCTGGTGGTTCTGGAGCCGCGTTCAAACACCATGAAAATGGGGATCAGCAAAGACGATATCGCGCCTGCGCTGGGTCGTGCGGATGAAGTCTTTATCTTCCAGCCGGCGAATATTCCGTGGCTGGTCAGTGAAATTACCGAGCGTTGTGTACAACCGGCATACTGGAGCGGTGACCTGGATGCGCTGACCAATATGGTGGCCGAACATGCACAGCCGGGGGATCATATCCTGGTGATGAGCAACGGCAGCTTCGGTGGTATCCACGATAAACTGCTGGAAAAACTGAAGTAATCTGAGCAAGAATAAAAAACCGCGCGGTGCATCAGTACCACGCGGTTTTTTTATGATTAACGGCGGATTACAGTTCCTGCTCGAACAGGGCGAGAATCGCTTCGTAGAGCTGTTCTGTGGTGAAATCTTTGGCCGGTGTCGAGAAAATAGTGTCATCCCCGGCGATACTGCCGAGAATGCCCTCGGATTTGCCGATGGAGTCCAGCAGACGGGCAATCAGCTGTGCTGCTCCCGGACTGGTACGGATAACCACAACCGAGTCATTGTAATCAATATCCAGCACCAGGTTTTTTAACGGGCTGGTGGCTGTCGGAACACCCAGTTCCGCAGGCAGACAGTAAACCATTTCCATTTTCGCGTTACGGGTGCGGACAGCACCGAACTTGGTCAGCATCCTGGAAATTTTGGACTGGTTAATATTCTCAAAGCCCTCTTCCTGCAGGGCGGTGACGATCTCCCCCTGAGAGCTGAATTTCTCTTCTTTCAACAGCGCCTTAAACGCCTTGATCAGATCTTCCTGTTTAGAAGGTGCGCGCATAGTCTTTCCTGCAAATTTGGATACGAACCTTATTATTATGCGGAAAAATGCATTTTTATGCAAATTAAACCCTGTGGTCTGACCGGGGGAAACCGCATTAATGGTCAAAACTGGTGATCAGCTCACGTAATTGACATTGCTTATGACTCTGACCGGGTTATCACCGGAGGTAAATATATTGTTAATTAAATGAGGTTGTTATCAGTTACGCATCGGTATATTAACGTGCATGACTATAAGTGCACTTAAAGTAAAATAATTGTCAAAATAGTGTTCCTTATCTCATTAACAGATAAGCGATTTGTTTAGAATGGATAACAATAGACAAACAGATTCAAATGCGTGAATATGCAATCAGTCTGTTAAAATATTGTATTCACAGCCCTCATGCACGGATTGGCGCCTGATGCGCAATCGTGCTAACCGTCCCAAGTTAAGGAGTCTCAGGATGAAAGTTGCAGTTCTCGGAGCAGCAGGTGGTATTGGTCAGGCTCTCGCCCTTCTTCTTAAAACCCAGCTTCCTTCAGGTTCAGATCTTACTTTATATGATATCGCACCGGTCACACCGGGTGTGGCAAAAGATCTCAGCCATATCCCGACCGATGTCCGGATCACCGGATTCGCGGGAGAGGATCCTACCCCTGCATTAGAAGGCGCGGATATTGTCCTGATTTCTGCCGGTGTGGCCCGTAAACCCGGCATGGATCGTTCTGATCTGTTTAATGTGAACGCGGGGATCGTCCGCAATCTGGTGGAAAAAATTGCCAAAACCTGTCCGAAAGCATTAATCGGCATCATCACCAACCCGGTGAACACCACAGTGGCGATCGCGGCAGAAGTGCTGAAAAAAGCCGGTGTGTATGACAAAAATCGCCTGTTCGGCGTGACCACGCTGGACATTATCCGTTCCAACACCTTTGTGGCGGAACTGAAAGGCAAGAAACCACAGGAGCTGGAAGTGCCGGTTATCGGCGGCCACTCCGGTGTGACCATTCTGCCGCTGCTGTCTCAGATCCCGGGTGTCAGCTTCAGCGACGCGGAAATCGACAGCCTGACCAAACGCATCCAGAACGCCGGTACTGAAGTGGTGGAAGCCAAAGCAGGCGGCGGGTCCGCAACGCTCTCTATGGGCCAGGCAGCCGCGCGTTTCGGCCTGTCACTGGTTCGCGCCATGCAGGGTGAAAGCAATGTGGTGGAATGCACTTATACCGAAGGTGACGGCAAATACGCCCGTTTCTTCGCCCAGCCGGTCGTGTTAGGCAAGAACGGTGTTGAGAGGCGTCTGGATATCGGCTCACTCAGTGCATATGAAGAGAAAGCACTGAACGGCATGCTGGATGTGCTGAAGGCCGATATTGCGCTTGGTGAGAAATTTATTAACAGCTGAATTATTAAATAGTTGTATTTATTTTTTTGAGCCGTAAATAAAACCGCTAATTACGATTAGCGGTTTTATTGTTTTTATAAGTATATATTGAAATTAATTAGTTACCTTCACTCTTATTTTCCTATCTAATAATTCACCTGTGATAGAATTAAAATAACGGCTGGGCCAAATCTCTGACGGATGGACGGCGAGAAAGTCTGCGATGAGCCATTCACCCTTCGGCCACGGCCGGGAAAGCGCGTTAGCAAGCGTTGAGGAGCTGAGTCCCGCACTGCGCGACAAGGCGGCCAGGGTTGTCCCCCGTTTCTTCAGCGATGCAATTATATCAGCAGGGTGCCAGTCAGATTTACCGGAATCCATATATTGAGTCCTTTTTATTTTAGATTAATGTTGTGTTAGTGGTATAAATAACGGGTTGCCATCACATTAAAGATGAACCCAATTCGTTATTAAGAAAATAAAATACCATTATTTTTCTAAATATTTTCTTAAATTTTTTCTTAAAAATATCTTTTTTGAACTCTGTTACAGAATTAA
>NZ_WSPG01000036.1:0-36129 GCF_022819185.1 Morganella sp. HSTU-ASny43 | reverse complement strand
GTTTTGTGATGTGGGTCAACATTAAATTCAACTATTTTTTAATGATTGCAAAATCATTTTAATAACAAAAAAGCAGTGAAAAATAGCAAAAGTGAATATCATAACCGGGATAAAACAGTGTGTTTCTGCTGGCTATGATTTACTGAATTGATTTAGCAGGATTTTTTAATCAGTAACAAGATGTTGAAGATGTTAGCGGCACGTTACTGCATCAGGAAAAGCGGAGAGTGCGTCGTTGTGCCGGTCAGTCGCTTCAACTTTTGTTGCAGGCCGGATCGCAGGCAATAAAAAAGCGCCCTGAGGGCGCTTTTCTTATATCTGTCTGATTTAATCAGAATGCTTTGCTGTATTTTGCAATGATAGCAGCAGCACGGGTCAGATTAGAGAAGAAAGTTTTGATACTTTTCATAATGAACTCCTGCTTTGAATTAGTTGAGTAAGCGTGTTTTGCTTCGATGGAGGTATCATACCAGTTTTGTGATGTGGGTCAATATTAAATTCAACTATTTTTTAATGATTGCAAAATCATTTTAATAACAAAAAAGCAGTGAAAAATAGCAGAAGTGAACATCAGAACCGGGATAAAACAGAGTGTTTCTGCTGATTGTGATTTACCGAATTGATTTGTAAGAATTTTTTAGTCGGCAGAAAGATGTTGAAAATGTTAGTGACACGTTACGGCGGCAGAGAAACCGGTTGTTTTGCCTCTGAAGCGGTAATCTGTTTCAACTTTTTTTGAAAGAATAACACGGTGATAAAAAAAGGGGTGGCCGGAGCCACCCAAAACTGTGCATTTAAAGGATGAGACTGTTGTTGTTAATTAATGGCGGTTGCGCACTAACTGGTAGCGGCGCGTAATGTATTCAACCGGCGCACTCCAGATATGCACCAGACGGCAGAACGGGAAGATCAGGAACAGTGTCATACCCAGCACCAGGTGCATGCGGAAGATAAAGGCAACCCCTTCCAGATGCTCTGATGCACCCCCCTGAAATGTCACGACAGACTGTGCCCAGCCGACCAGTTTCATCATCTCGCTGCCGTCAGTGTGCTGTGCGGAGAACGGAATGGTGCCCAGTCCCAGAATTACCTGGATCACCAGCAGGGTGATGATCAGGATATCGCCCGCAGATGATGTCGCACGGACGCGCGGGTTGGTCAGACGGCGTTTGAGCAGCAGACCGCCGCCGATCAGCGTCATCACCCCGCAGGTGCCGCCCGCCACCATCGCCAGCATCTGTTTCTGCGCCACAGTGATAAACGGCTCATACATCCAGTGCGGCGTCAGCATGCCGACGAAATGCCCGAAGAAGATACCGAGGATCCCGACGTGGAACAGGTTGGAAGCCAGACGCATCCCTTTTTTATCCAGCATCTGACTGGAACCGGCACGCCAGGTGTATTGTCCGTAGTCATAACGCAGCCAGCTGCCGATGATAAACACCGCGCCCGCGATATACGGATAGATATCAAAGAAAAACGTATTCAGGAAATTCATGGAGTTACTCCTTTCGCCGCAGGGGGAACCGGCGCGTCACCCACCTGAATGTAATTCGGGGCGACACTCTGTGAAAAACGACGCTGATGCTGTGTCAGAACAGAATTGTCACAGCCTTTATCGGCCAGGAATGTCACCTGTTCTTCTTCCCAGACCGCATCCAGTGCAGCCGGAGTGTCATCACGGGCTTCACCGTCCACCTGACGGGTCAGTGAGCTGAGTGTCAGGTCGCTGTCCGCCATGGCCAGCAGCAGGCTGAACAGTTCATGGTAATGACTTTCACGCTGACGCAGCCGCTCACCGAGCAGGGCGAGGATCGGCGCGATGTCTTTCAGTCCCTGACAGGCCTGTTCCGGTGGCATAACAGAGAGATATTCCAGATAAACCGGCAGGTAATCCGGCAGTTCGCGGCTGCTGAGGGTGATCCCGGCCTGCTCATACTGCTCCAGCAGGGACACCATCGCCTGGCCGCGATCGCGTGACTCACCGTAAACGTGTTCAAACAGCAGCAGAGAGGTAGCTCTGCCGCGATCAAACAATTCACTGTAGCGTGCCTGGCTGTCGAGCAGCGGCTCAGCGGTCAGTTCAGCGACGAAGTACATCAGTGCGGCGGCCTGAGTCAGGCGCAGCTCGTGCGCCTGTTCAATCTCTGCAATCAGTTCGTCGCGGTGTCCCCAGAGCTCCTCATTCGGGTAATCCAGCAGGCAGCCGATAATTTTTAAGCTGATCATGATGAATGCCTCTCTGAGATTGGTGCATCTGCCGGTGTTTTCTGCGTGATATCAATGGCATCGATACGGCGGCTGTTAAACAGGTTAAATTTGGTATCGCTGCCGTGGCAGCCGTCACCGAAGCTGAATCCGCAGCCGTTGCGCTCAGGGAATGCCTCGCGGGCCAGTTCGCGGTGTGATGACGGGATCACAAAGCGATCCTCATAGTTGGCGATAGCCAGATAGCGGTACATTTCCTGTGCCTGGGCTTCTGTCAGACCCACTTCTTCCAGCGCACTGATATCGCGGGTTTTATCCACGGTTTCCGCGCGTTTGTAGTGACGCATGGCCAGCATCCGTTTCAGGGCACGCAGTACCGGCGCGGTATCCCCGGCGGTCAGCAGGTTGGCGAGGTACTGAACCGGGATGCGCAGACTTTCCACATCCGGCAGTACGCCGCTGTGCGGCAGCATACCCGCATCGCTGACAGACTGAATCGGTGACAGAGGCGGCACATACCAGACCATAGGCAGGGTGCGGTATTCCGGGTGCAGCGGCAGAGCAAGTTTCCACTCCATTGCCATTTTGTAGACCGGCGATTTCTGTGCCGCGTCAATCACACTCAGCGGAATGCCGTCTTTCTGCGCCTGGCGGATCACTTCAGGGTCGTTCGGGTCGAGGAAGATCCCGAGCTGACGCTCATACAGATCTTTTTCGTTATCCGCACTGGCCGCTTCTTCAATGCGATCCGCATCATAGAGCAGCACACCGAGGTAACGGATACGGCCCACACAGGTTTCCGAACAGACGGTCGGCTGACCGGCTTCGATACGCGGATAGCAGAAAATACATTTCTCGGATTTGCCACTTTTCCAGTTGAAGTAGATTTTTTTGTACGGACAGCCGGTCAGGCACATACGCCAGCCGCGGCATTTGTCCTGATCGATAAGGACGATGCCGTCTTCCGCACGTTTGTAGATAGCGCCGCTCGGACAGGTCGCGACACAGGCCGGGTTCAGACAGTGTTCACACAGACGCGGCAGATACATCATAAAAGTCTGCTCAAACTGGCCGTACATCTCTTTCTGCATGTCGGCGAAGTTTTTGTCCGCGCTGCGGCGGCTGAACTCACCGCCGAGGTCATCTTCCCAGTTCGGGCCGTTTTCGATTTTTGTCATGCGCTGACCGGTGATCAGTGAGCGCGGACGGGCGGTCGGCAGATTGCCTTCCGGGGCGTTTTTCAGATGATCATAGTCGTAAGTGAACGGCTCATAATAATCATCCAGCTCCGGCTGGTCGGGGTTGGCGAAGATTTTTGACAGCAGGCCGATTTTGTTACCCATACGCGGCACCAGTTTGCCGCGGATGTTTTTGATCCAGCCGCCTTTCCATTTTTCCTGGTCTTCCCAGTTATGCGGGTAGCCCAGGCCGGGTTTGGTTTCGACGTTGTTGAACCACGCGTATTCCACACCTTCGCGGCTGGTCCAGACGTTTTTACAGGTGACAGAGCAGGTATGGCAACCGATACATTTATCCAGGTTCAATACCATGCCGACTTGGGAACGTATCTTCATTATGCTTTCTCCTGCCCGCTCAGGGTCTGTTGATAACCATCCTGCTCACCGTCGAGCCAGTCCACATTTTTCATTTTGCGGACTACCACAAACTCGTCGCGGTTGGAGCCGACAGTGCCGTAATAGTTAAAGCTGTATGCCAGGTGGCTGTAGCCGCCGATCATATGAGTCGGTTTCGGGCAGACACGGGTGACGGAGTTATGAATACCGCCGCGCATACCGGTCACTTCCGATCCCGGCAGGTTAATCTGACGCTCCTGGGCGTGATACATAAAGATCATGCCGTCCGGGATACGCTGGCTGACAATCGCACGGGCAGTCAGTGCGCCGTTGCTGTTGAAAGCTTCGATCCAGTCGTTATCCTCAATACCCAGCGAGCGGGCATCGTCCTCACTCAGCCATACCACCGGGCCACCACGGCCGAGGGTCAGCATCAGCTGGTTGTCGCTGTAGGTGGAGTGAATACCCCATTTCTGGTGCGGGGTCAGGAAGTTCAGGGCTTTCTCCGGATAACCGTTCGGTTTTGCGCCCAGCAGCGGTTGTGCCGCACGGGTATCCACCGGCGGACGGTACACCACCAGAGACTCACCAAATGCACGCATCCATTCATGATCCTGATACAACTGCTGACGGCCGCTCAGGGTACGCCACGGGATCATCTCGTGAACGTTGGTGTAACCCGCATTATAAGAGACATGCTCATCTTCGAGGCCGGACCAGGTCGGGCTGGAGATGATTTTGCGCGGCTGCGCCACGATGTCGCGGAAGCGGATTTTTTCATCTTCTTTATGGATGGCAAGATGCGTATGGTCGCGGCCGGTCACTTTACCGAGCGCATCCCAGGCTTTCACCGCCACATGGCCGTTGGTTTCCGGTGCCAGTGACAGCACGACTTCTGCCGCATCAATCGCGGTTTCAATTGCCGGGCGACCTTCCGCTGCGCCCTCAGTGCGGGTGCGGTTGAGTTTTTTCAGGAAATCGACTTCTTCCTGAGTATTCCAGCTGATACCTTTCCCGCCGTTGCCGAGTTTATCCATCAGCGGCCCCAGCGAGGTAAAGCGGGCATAGGTGTTCGGATAATCGCGCTCCACCACCATCAGGTGCGGTGCGGTTTTCCCCGGGATCAGGTCACATTCGCCTTTTTTCCAGTCCTTCACATCAAACGGCTGCGCCATTTCGGCAGCGGAGTCATGCTGGATTGGCAGCGTAACAATATCCGTCTCTTTACCCAGGTGGCCCGGGCAGAGTTCAGAGAAGGATTTGGCGATCCCTTTGTAGATTTCCCAGTCGGTTTTGGATTCCCAGGCCGGATCGACCGCAGCGGTCAGCGGATGAATGAACGGATGCATATCCGAGGTGTTCATATCATCTTTTTCATACCAGGTGGCGGTCGGCAGCACGATATCGGAGAACAGACAGGTGCTGGACATGCGGAAATCGAGTGTCACCACCAGATCCACTTTTCCTTCCGGGGCATTATCCACCCATTCCGCTTCTTCCGGTTTCACGCTGCCCTGTTCGCCGAGATCTTTACCCAGCAGACCGTTTTCGGTGCCGAGCAGGTATTTCAGCAGATACTCATGGCCTTTACCGGCGGAACCGAGCAGGTTGGAGCGCCAGATAAACAGGTTACGCGGGAAGTTCTGCGGATTATCCGGCTGTTCCGCCGCAAAGCGGATAGTGCCGCTCTTCAGTGCTTCTGCGGTGTAAGCCTGCGGATCCTGACCGGCTTCTTTTGCTCTCGCCGCGATAGTCAGCGGGTTCACGTTCAGCTGCGGTGCGGACGGCAGCCAGCCCATGCGCTCAGCGCGGATGTTGAAGTCCAGCAGGCTGCCGCTGAAGCGGGATTTATCCGCCAGCGGGGAGAGAAGCTCCTGCGGCTGAACAGTTTCATAACGCCACTGGCTTGAGTGGTTATAGAAGAAAGAGGTGCTGTTCATATGACGCGGTGGGCGTGACCAGTCCAGCCCGAACGCCAGCGGTAACCAGCCGGTCTGCGGACGCAGTTTTTCCTGACCCACATAGTGTGACCAGCCGCCGCCGCTCTGGCCGACGCAGCCGCAGAACACCAGCATATTGATGATGCCGCGGTAGGTCATATCCATGTGATACCAGTGGTTGATACCGGCACCGACGATCACCATTGAACGGCCGTGGGTTTTCTCGGCGTTATCGGCAAACTCAAGGGCAATGCGGGAGATGTGATGCTGGCTGACGCCGGTCACTTTCTCTGCCCAGGCTGGGGTATAGGCCTTGATTTCACTGTAATCCGCCGCGCAGTTCACATCGTCCAGGCCGCGATCGATACCGTAGTTGGCGAGGGTTAAATCGAAAACACTCGCCACACGGACTTCACTGCCGTCTGCCAGACGTACCACTTTCACCGGCAGTTTGTGCATCAGCACTTCATCCAGTGCCACACCTTCAAAGAACTCATTTTCAATGCCGCCGAAATACGGAAAAGCGACATCAGCAACTTCATCGTGCTTATCCAGCAGGCTCAGCTGCATGGTGATCTCATCACCGCTCTTGCCGTCACGCGGCTCCAGGTTCCATTTACGGGATTTGTCCCAGCGGAACCCGATAGAGCCCTGTGGTGCCACCAGTTGCTGACTGTTCTCATCAATGGCAATAGTTTTCCACTCAGCATTTTCTTTCTCGCCGAGAGAATCCACCAGATCAGATGCCCGCAGCATACGGCCCGGCACATAGCCGCCTTCCGCACGCGGATCCAGCATCACCAGCATCGGCATATCGCTGTAAGTGCGGACATAACTGGTGAAGTATTCCGCCTGACGCTTCGCGTGGAACTCATTGAGGATCACATGACCCATCGCCAGTGCAACGGCACTGTCTGTACCCTGTTTCGGGTTCAGCCACTGGTCACACAGTTTGGCGATTTCAGCATAATCGGGCGTGATCGCGACAGTTTTGGTACCTTTATAACGAACTTCGGTGAAGAAGTGCGCATCCGGGGTACGGGTCTGCGGGACGTTGGAACCCCAGGCAATCAGATAAGAGGAGTTATACCAGTCTGCTGATTCCGGCACGTCAGTCTGCTCACCCCAGGTTTGCGGGGAGGCCGGCGGTAAGTCGCAGTACCAGTCATAGAAACTCAGGCAGGCACCGCCGATCAGGGATAAATAACGGGCACCGGAAGCATAGGAGACCATCGACATCGCCGGGATCGGCGAGAAGCCGATAATACGGTCAGGGCCGAACTGTTTGGCAGTCACAATATTGGCTGCCGCAATCATTTCATTCACTTCCTGCCAGTCGGAGCGGACAAAACCGCCGCGGCCGCGTGCCTGTTTGTAGCTTTTGGCTTTTGCCTCATCATTAATAATGGATGCCCACGCATCGACCGGATCCGCGTGCTGTGCTTTGGCCTCACGCCACAGTTTGATCAGGCGTTTGCGCACCATCGGATACTTCACGCGGTTTGCGCTGTACAGATACCAGGAATAGCTGGCACCGCGCGGACAGCCGCGCGGCTCATGATCCGGCAGATCAGGACGGGTACGCGGGTAGTCCGTCTGCTGCGTCTCCCAGGTCACCAGCCCGTTTTTCACATAGATTTTCCAGCTGCATGAACCGGTACAGTTCACGCCGTGGGTGGAACGGACAATTTTGTCATGCTGCCAGCGGCTGCGGTAACCATCTTCCCAGTCGCGGTTGACGTTCAGCTCTTGTCCGTGGTCGCCGGAGAAGGTTTCCCCGCGCTGCTTAAAATAACGGAATCTGTCTAAAAACTTGCTCATTCGGTAATCCCCCGATAAGCGCCGGGCGCTCACATTGCTCTGATTATCAGAATTGAATTAATTATTTTTTACGGCCGTATACCAGCCATGTGGTCAGAATGCAGACCACATAAAAGACAACGAACACTTTCATTGCACCGGCAGGCGAGCCGGTCAGTGTCAGTGAAATACCAAAGGCATTCGGGATAAAGAACCCGCCGATAGCGCCGATGGCAGAGATAAAACCGAGTGCGGCAGCACTTTCGGTGATGGCTTCATGCTGGGCTTCTTTTTCGGTACCGCCCTGTGCCAGTACGCGCTCAGTGGTGATTTTGCGGAACACCACCGCAATCATCTGGAAAGTAGAGCCGCTGCCGAGACCGGCAGTGAAAAACAGCACCATAAAGACGCCGAAGAAGGCGGCAAATGAACCGGCATCATTTTTGCCCGGCAGTGTGAAGAACAGCAGGAAGGCAAATACCGCCATCACCACGAAGTTAATAAAGGTTACGCGGATACCGCCGAATTTATCGGAGAGGAAGCCGCCCAGCGGACGGGCCAGCGCACCCAGTAACGGGCCGAAGAAGGCGAATTTCAGGATAACGATATCCGGGAACTGGGTTTTCGACAGCATGGCAAACCCGGCGGAAAACCCGATAAATGAGCCGAACGTGGAGAGATAGAGGAAGCTCAGGATCCACAGATGTTTGCGTTTCAGAACCGGTAACTGCTCTTTTAACGAGGCTTTGTTGGCAGAGAGGTCGTTCATCCCCAGCCAGGCGGCGGTGGTAAACAGCAGCAGGAACGGCACCCAGATCCACGCGGCATTCTGTAACCACAGCTCAGAGCCGTCCGGCTGGGTCACGCCGGTGCCGCCCATAAAGCTGAACACACCGAATGTCACAATAAATGGTGCGACCAGCTGCATCACACTCACGCCGAGGTTACCCAGCCCGCCGTTGATACCCAGAGCTCCGCCCTGTTTCGCTTTCGGGAAGAAGAAGCTGATATTCCCCATACTGGAGGCAAAGTTTGCCCCGGCGAAGCCGCACAGCAGGGCGATAATCACAAACACCGCATACGGCGTTGACGGGTTCTGCACCGCGAATCCGAGCCACACACACGGCACAATCAGGATCAGGGTACTGAACGCAGTCCAGCGGCGGCCGCCGAAAATCGGAATAACAAAGGAGTAAGGAACGCGCAGGAGTGCCCCGGAAACAGACGGCAGCGCGGTCAGCATAAACAGCTGATCGGTGGTAAAGTTAAAGCCGACTTTCGGGAGATTGACGGCAACGGCGCTGAACAGCATCCACACACAGAATGCCAGTAACAGGCAGGGAACGGAGATCCACAGGTTGCGTGATGCAACCCGGTGCCCGCTCTCTGTCCAGAATTTTTCATCTTCCGGGCGCCAGTCGGTAATGACGCCCGCTGATGCCTTGCCTTCGGAGATCTGAGCCATAATACACCTCAAAATTATGCTGAAATTAAAGGCGTTTTACGTGGGTTATAAGGTGCTGATACTGATCTTAATCAAAGGGTGAACCGATTGATTTTTAAGCGCAAAACCGTCATTCTACTTTAGGGGTACGGTTGTTAATCTGATGAAAATACGTAAAATCAAACGGTTAGTATCATTATGATTAGTGTGGGTTATAACAGCTAATCCCTCAAGGTTTTAAGGGGTACTACTTTGGTGGTAAGTGTTTTTTCGGAGAAATCGGAGAGAATAACCGGTCAGTTCAGAGGAGCATCAGTGCATGCTGAAACACACATCTATTCTTACCCAAATCACCGGTTTTATGGTGCTGCTTACCGTCTTTGCGGTGATTGGCATGGGGCTGACCAATCAGATCACGGAAAGTGTGCAGGGCAATGCGCACGCGATTAATAAATCCGGCACATTGCGGATGCAGAGTTACCGTTTCCTGTCTGAAATCCCCCTGACCGCACATTCACAGCAGTATCTTGATGATTTCGAATCCGATTTAACCCTGCTTGCCGGAATGAAAGCAGTCAGTCCGGCCAAAATACAGCAGCAGTTTCTCTCTGTGGAACAGACCTGGCGGCAAAAGCTGCGTCCGGCACTGGAAGCGGCAAAACAGCCGGAAGAGGCCCGAGCGCTGGTGGCCGCGTTTGTCAGTCAGATTGACAGCCTGGTGTCGGCTATCGATCACCAGACTGAATCCACCATCCGGCTGGTGGCGGCCATTCAGCTGGTCTTTATCGCGCTGATGATTTTACTGCTGCTGTTGTCGGCGCGGCATTTCCGCCGCCGGATCCTCCATCCGTGGCAGCGTCTGCTGGCGCAGGCGGATGCGATGGGGCAGGGGAATTTTCAGCCGCGCTTTGCGGATTATGACCACCGCGACGAAATCACCATGATCGGTAATACCCTCAACCGTACGGCAGAGGAACTGTCTGCGCTCTACGGAGAGCTGGAATCACGGGTGGCGGTCAAAACACAGGATTTACAGGAAAAAAACCAGATGCTGGCCTTCTTATATAAGAGCGGGCAGCGGCTGAATAACACCAATGACCTGACCACTCAGCTGACGGATATTCTGCGTGATCTGCATCAGATCATGCCGGAAGGCGCACTGTGCCTGCGGATTTTTGAGGATAATAACGCCACCCGTTTTACAGAAATCGGTGACTGCGGCTGCGTGCCGTCACAGACACAGGAACAGCTGACCTGGAATCTGAGCGGGCCGATTAACCGTTACGGGGTATTGACGCTTCTGTTACCGGCCGGACAGCAGCTGAACAGTGAGCAGCAGAATATGATGCAGATGCTGAGCAAACAAATTATTTCAGCCTTTGCACTGGCTTATCAGCATGAGCAGCAGCAACAGCTGATTCTGATGGATGAGCGCTCAGTGATTGCCCGCGAACTTCACGATTCTATCGCGCAGTCGTTATCCTGTCTGAAAATTCAGATAAGCTATCTACAGATGCATTCCGCGCAGATCCCGGAAAATTGTCAGACACTGCTGACCGAAATGCGCCAGGAAGTAAACGGTGCTTATCATCAGCTGCGTGAGCTTCTGACCACTTTCCGCCTGAAACTGACTGAGCCCGGGCTGCTTGCCGCGCTACAGAGCACGCTGGAGGAGTTTGAGCAGCGGATGGGTTACCGCATCGGTTTTGATTTTCAGCTCTCCGGGCGCCAGGTCTCCGCGCACCAGACCATTCATGTGGTGCAGATTGTCCGCGAGGCGCTGAGCAACATCCTCCAGCATGCCAATGCGTCGAGGGCGCAGGTAATATGCCGGTCAGAAGACCAGATGATTTATATCAGCGTGGAAGATAACGGGGAAGGGATCCCGGAACATCCGGAAAAAAATAACCATTACGGGTTATCCATCATGCGGGAACGGGCAGCCACACTGCACGGAACCTGCCGGATAACCACACGGGAACAGGGCGGCACTCAGGTGCTGATAAGCTTTCCCGCCAATACAACTATAAGAATAAATGAAGACGATTCAGGAGCAAGGTAAACAATGACGAACAGAATACTTTCGGCCGGAGAGATTATACTCAGTGATCCGGATGAAGCCGCTGACCCGGCCTCTCCCTCCACGATCCTGCTGATAGACGATCACCCGATGCTGCGTAACGGCGTCAGGCAATTAATCAGCATGGAGCCGTCACTGACTGTGGCCGGTGAAGCCGGGAATGGCCGCGACGGCATTGCGCTGGCGGAATCACTCGATCCGGATCTGATTCTGCTGGATCTGAATATGCCGGAAATGAACGGCTTTGAAACCCTGGATATTCTGCGGCGCAAACCGCTCTCCGGCCGGGTGGTGGTGTTCAGTGTGTCCAACTACCGGGAAGATCTGATTACGGCACTGCGCCGCGGGGCGGACGGCTATCTGCTCAAGGATATGGAGCCGGAAGAGCTGCTGGTGGCACTGCGTCAGGCGGCCGCCGGTAAAATGGTGGTCTCCCCGGCACTGACCGAAGTGCTGGCAGGCGCGCTGCGTGAGGTGCGCAGTGATGATGAGCCGGATATCAACAGCCTTACCCCGCGTGAGCGCGATATACTGAAACTGATTGCTCAGGGGCAGCCGAATAAAATGATCGCCCGTAAACTGGATATCACGGAAAGCACGGTAAAAGTGCATGTAAAAAACCTGATGAAAAAAATGAAGGTAAAATCACGGGTGGAAGCAGCGGTATGGGTGTTGCAGAACAAATAGTACCGGTATCTATCCGGCCTCTCTGTATAAAGGAACAGATTATGATTATTGCAGCACACCGCGGCTTTGCCGCCCGTGCACCGGAAAACACGATGGCGGCATTCCGGCAGGCGGCGGAGTTTGGCTGTCTGTGGATTGAAACCGATGTTCAGCTCAGCGCTGACGGCGTGCCGGTGCTGATCCACGATGAAACTGTGAACCGCACCACCAACGGCAGCGGGAAAGTGACGGATCTGACCTTACGCGAACTGCGGGCACTGGATGCCGGGTTATGGGCGGGGGAGGTATACCGGGGGGAAAAAATTCCGCTGCTGACCGACCTGCTGGTGCTGGCGGAAGAATCCGGATTGCATCTGAACCTGGAACTGAAAACCGAGCTGACAGACAGCGACCACGCAATTGCCCGGTTGTGTGAAGCCACCGCAGCAGTACTTGAAATGCAGAATTTCCCGGCAGAGCGGATTCTGTTTTCCGGCTTTGATACCCGCACACTGCGCCATATGCACAAACGGATGCCGCACATCCGGCGCGGACAGCTCTGGGAAAAAATTCCGCCGCAGCCTCTGGCACTGCTTCAGGAGATTGACGCGTTCAGTGTGCATTGCGACTGGCTGTTTCTGCGGGAAGAAACGGCGAAATCGCTGAGAAAGGCCGGTTATCAGATCTTTTGCTATACACCGAATTATCCGGAGCTGGTCGCGCATTATGCGGACTGGGGAGTGGGAATGCTGATAACGGATAACCCTGCAATATACAGGGACGAAAATCGTTTTTCTTAATGCTATATTGCATCAGTATTACACCGGCCTCTTCCGACAGGCCGGTGTTTTTATTTTGACTGGCGAAAATACAAGTTATTGGAGTTATATTTAATAAATCATAATAAAATTCTTTTTATTATTATCAGATGAACAAAAAGAGGATAAAAACTGTAACAAAGTGATACAGGTTTAATCATACAGGGAGTTATCTCAAATATCCTTTTTCTGACACCATCATTACCCATCCTGTTTGTTTTTATATAATGAACTGAAATTACATGACTATTTTCCCTGTTATTACTATTTGTGGTTACTCACAGATAGATTTCACCAATTGTTCTTAAGGCAACGAAAGAGGAATGATTATTTGCATGACTGCTCCGGATTCACTTATTCTTTACCCGATCTGATAGTGATGATTTATCGGTATTATTTTGTTATCAGTGATTTTATTGCTGCTGAATAACCGGGATTAAACTCACTTAATTTGTATTTGGCTGAATAATATCAACTGAAAATAAAAGGCAGTGGCTGGCTTCTTTTCCGATAAAGGATGCAGTAATTAACAGGGATCGTTACCTTTCCGGTCTGATTCTCCGGTGGATATAGTGTGTAATAACGGGATTTTTATGTTTATTACTATCGTTAATTATTCCGGATAAACCTAAAAGGAGTTAAATATCCCGGGTAAATCAGGTTTTGCTATGTGTGATAATAATATATCTCTATTGAAAGAAGTTGGTTTTTTCTTAAAAAGAAGGCGAAAAAGTCAGGGATTAACAGGTTCGGAAGTGGCTGAGAAACTGAATATCAGTCAGCAGCAGATATCCCGCTATGAACGCGGGCTGTCGGTGCTCAGTCCGGATGTCATGCTCAGGTATTGTGCGGCGCTGGGAATGACGGAGCGTGAGATCAGCGAACTTTTCTCCATTATCAGCACCCATTATCAGTCTGTTATTTCCGGACCGGAAGATACAGATGACACTGATAACCCGTAATGCTGACTATCCAACTGTTATGACTCTCCCTTTACGCGTGTATTTAATATCACCAACCTTTTTCTGTCTGATGACATCTGAATGCTGTTAATAATATGTTGCATTAACTTCATATCATCAGCAGGCAGGTGTTTTTATTAAACCTGTAATTTCTCTCTGTAAGAGTTAATTTTATAAATAGGAATGAATGAAAATGATGATTAACAAAAAAGCACTCGTTGTAGCCGGGCTTTCACTGGTTATTTCTGCCTGCTCAACATCACCGGTAAAGAAAAACACGGCAGCAGTTAAAAACCCGCCGGTAAAACAGCAAACCCGTTCCGCGACACCTAATGTGACCGGTAATAACGCGGCACAGGCGTATGTGGGAAGTAAACAAATGGCATCTCAGGGGATTGTTATTGCATCCACCAATAACGCCTGTGTGGACGGATTTAATTTTCTTAAAGGCGTAAATCAGGCTGAATTTAATGATTTCTCATCAAGCTACGGACGTATTAATCAGAACTATACCTTCTTAAACGTCAATAAAGAGATTATGGATAAAGACTCCCGTGAAGTGTTATCCATGACACTGAATAAAAAACTGGACACCTTATGTACCAAAGTTCAGTACGCAGGTTTCATTGGTGTGAAGGATAAAATAAAAGCACTTTCTGATATTTAATTTTTTTTTGGATTTTTAATCTTATTTCGGGGATGTATTCATGCCTGTGACTTCGTATTACTCAAAAACAAAGAGGGTAACAGCCTATCTGTTACTCTTTTTGCAGTTATTTTTTCCGGTGTCGACGGCAACATTATCTGTTGCCTACGCGGCAGAACATGACAATGAATTAATCATGTCAGAAACATTTGACGGACTTAATGCATTGATGGATACATCTCCGAGTCCGGCTCCGCCTCCGAAACCACAGGGCGGAAAAACCGCTTCCGGCAGCACTCTGAGCGGTGAGGGATTTACCGTTGAGATGCCGTCCGGCAGTGAATACGGCGTGATGCCGGCTGGTTCGGACAGTGGCTTTATCTCCGGACAGAACGGCATGCCGTTCCCGATGAGTGTCAGCACGCTGCCTGACCCGGCGAACCCGGCACCGCGCGATAATACCGTGCGGACCGATGATATCTTCAGTGCCTTGCCGACCCTCGGTCTGCCGGATATTTCTCCGGAAGATGAAGCGGCACAGAATGAAGCCCGTCTGGCGGGTAACGCCTCACAGGCCGGGCAGATCCTCTCCAGTGAGGATGCGGTGGATGCATCTCTCGGCTATGTGCGCGGTATCGGTGAAAACCTGCTTAACCAGCAGGTGAATGACTGGCTGAACCAGGTGGGCCACGCCCGTATTCAGTTCGGCAGCAATAAAACCGGTGATGCGGATGTACTGGTCCCGTTAGTTGATAATCCGAACAGCCTGTTCTTCTCACAGATCGGGCTTCGCGCTAATGAAGAACGTACCACCACCAACCTCGGTCTGGGCTATCGTCAGTATGAAGACGGCTGGATGTGGGGGGTTAACAGCTTTTATGACTACGATATCACCGGCAGTAACTCGCGGGTCGGTGTCGGCGGTGAGTTATGGGCCAATTACCTGAAGTTTGCGGCTAACGGCTACTTCAGGGTAACAGACTGGCACCAGTCAAAACTGCACGAAATGCGCGATTACGATGAACGCCCGGCTAACGGGTTTGATATCCGTGCGGAGGGCTATCTGCCTGATTATCCGCAGTTAGGCGCATTTGCAAAATATGAACAGTACTTCGGTGACGGCGTCAGCCTGGCCAGTACCACCTCTTCCGGTGAACTGAAAAGTAACCCGTCGGTCTCCACCATCGGGCTCAGTTACACCCCGTTCCCGCTGATCACGTTCAAAGGTCAGACATCCCGTGGTGATTCCAACGACAGCCAGATTGGAATGGAACTTTCCTACCGTTTCGGCGTGCCGCTGTCACAGCAGCTGGATACCGACAATGTTGATCTGATGCGTAACCTGGCGGGTAACCGTTACGACTTCGTCGACAGAAACTACAACATTGTGATGCAGTACCGTAAGCAGGAACTGCTGCGGATTGCCCTGCCGCCGACACTCAACGGTGAAGCGGCACAGACACTGCCGGTGACGGTCAGTGTGCTGAAAGCCAAATACGGTCTGAAATCTCTGCGCTGGTCAGCGCCTGAACTGCTGGCAAACGGCGGTGAAATCAAACAGACCGGGCTGACCACGGCAGATATTACGCTGCCGGAATATATTTTTATGGATCGTAACGGCGGGCCGCAGGGCTACCGTGTGACCGCTGTCGGTGAAGATAACGAGGGTAACCCGTCCAACACCGCAGAAATGTGGGTGAATGTTATTCCGTCAGTGGAAACCATCACCAAACTGACCGTCACGCCGAACCAATCCTTAATCGCCAACAACAGTGACCAGTTTACCGCTGTGGCGCTGTTACAGAATGACAAGGGCGAAGTGCTGCCGAATAAAGCAGTGACTTTCAGCGTTTCCGGTCTGAAAAATCCGGAAGGCGTGACCATTTATGATGCGGACGGCAACAGCGGCCAGACACTGACCGTGATCTCCGGGCCGGACGGCACGGCAACCGTGAAAATTATCAGTAAATCCGCCGGTAAAGGATTGCTGAAAGCCAAAATGCGTAACGGTAACAGCCGTACCGAAGCAATCACCTATATTGCTGATATCAATACAGCAAAAATTAAAACCCTTGAATTAACCAATAACAAAGCAGTGGCTGACGGCCAGGCGAAAAACATCGCTGTGGCAACGGTGACTGACCAGTTCGATAACCTGGTGGAAAACTTCCCGTTAACGTCCAGAGCGGATAACGGTGCGACAGTCGCGGATCCGAACCAGCAGACTGACAGCAACGGCCAGGTCACTATCCGGTTCAGCAGTGAAACGGCCGGGGATTCCAAACTGGTGGTTGAGGGAACGGGCACGTCGAAGAGTGTGACAGCACAGTTTATCGCGGATATCAGTACCGCGAAGATTCAGAGTGTTGTGGTAACTCAGGATAATTCGGCGGCGGATGGTAAAGCGAAGAACAGTGTTCTGGTAACCGTCACTGATAACCGCAACAACCCGATCGCCGGTGCACCGGTGACAATCAAAGTACCGGGAACTGCCGGTTATCTGACTCAGCCTGCCGGTGGTCTGACAGACAGTAATGGTCAGTTGCGGGTGAATATCACCAATACCAAAGCGGGTCAGGATAACTATACCTTCAGTATCAATGACAGCCGTGAAACTGCGGTTCTGACCTTTGTTCCGGATCTGTCCACCGCAACCATCACGTCCCTGATCAGTGACAAGAAAGCCATTATTGCTGACGGTACTGAGCAGGCGATGCTGACCGTGACGGTGAAAGATGCCTTTAATAACGTGATCCCGGGTAATACCGTTAACCTGACAACCACACTCGGCCAGCTTAGTGATCAGAATGTCGTTACCGGCAGCAACGGTGAGGCAACCTTTACACTGACCGGTACCCGTGTGGGTGATGCGACTGTCCGTGCGATCAACGCCACAGACGCAGCCGGTAAAACCACCGTTGTCCGTATCACACCTGATAACAGCTCGATGGCTGTCCGCAGTGTGCTGTTAAACGGTGATCAGACAACCAAAGTTGCCAACGGTACAGATAACTTCACCTATACCGTCCTGGTTCAGGATAATAATGGTAACCCGATCCAGGGTGTCCCGGTTACTGCATCCGCAGATAATCCGGCAGCAGTTGTACTGGTAACAGGCACTACCAATGCGGAAGGTAAAATCACCATTACCTTAGCCGGTACCAATAAAGCGATGGACAATGTTCTTGTCAGCGCGGCGCTGGACGGCGGGGTAAGTGTGGATGCGGATAAGAGTGTTAACTTTATCTATAACATCGACACCGCGAAGGTCAGTAAAGTCACGCTGAACGGCGATGTCACTCAGAAAGTGGCTGATGGTCTCAGCAGCTTTACCTATACCGCGCAGTTGGTGGATGGTAATGGTAACCCGATCCGTCAGGCAGATCTGGATGTGAAGTGGACGCAGAACAAAGGCAGCGATGTGGTGCTGTCGGCGGAAACCAGCAAAACCAACGCAGACGGTGTGGCGACTATCACTCTGATCTCCACCACCAAAGTGGCGGATAACATCCGTGTCAGTGCGCAGTATGCCGGTACGCCGGTTATTCAGGCGGATAAAGCCGTCAGCTTTATTTATAACGTTGCCTCAGCCAGAGTCAGCAAGGTGGAACTGAACGGCAGTGTGACTGAAAAAGTCGCCGATGGCCTCAGCAGCTTTACCTACACGGCACAACTGGTGGATGAGAACAACAACCCGATCCGTCAGGCGGATCTGGATGTGAAATGGACGCAGGACAAAGGCAGTGATGTGGTGCTGTCAGCCGCAACCAGTAAAACGGATGCGGACGGTAAAGCCGTGATTACTCTGACGTCGACCAAAAAAGCAGCGGAGAATATCCGTGTCAGTGCACAGTACGCAGAAACGGCTGTGGTACCGGCAAACAAAACTGTCAGCTTTATCTTCAACATTAATATGGCCAAAGTCGGCACTGTGGAGCTGAATGGCGCTGTCACGGAGAAAGTGGCAGACGGCACCAGCAGCTTTACCTATACCGCACAGTTGGTGGACAGCAACGGTAACCCTGTCCGCAAAGCAAACCTGGATGTGAAATGGACCCAGGATAAAGGTGCGGCGGTAAAACTGTCCTCCGTTGTCAGTAAAACTGATGCCGATGGTAAAGCGACTATCACGCTGATTTCGACCACCACGGCGGTGGACGATGTCCGTGTCAGCGCGCAGTACCAGGAAACGGCAGTCGTGCCGGCGGATAAAACCGTCAGCTTTATCTATAACATTGCCTCAGCCAAAGTCGGTTCCGTGACTCTGGAAGGCGATGTGGTACAGAAAGTGGCGGATGGTGTCAGCTTCTTTACCTATACCGCGCAACTGGTGGACGGCAACGGGAACCCGGTTCGTCAGGCCGATCTGGTGGTGAACTGGAGCCAGGATAAAGGGACGGATGTTACTCTGTCGGCCACAACCAGTAAAACGGATGCCACCGGTAAAGCAACCATCACTCTGACTTCCACCAAAAAAGCCGTGGATGATGTCCGCGTCAGTGCGCAGTACGCAAGTACCGCCAAAGTGGATGCGAATAAGCTGATCAGCTTTATCTTTGAACTGACCTCCGCCAAAGTCGGTACAGTTACCCTCAACGGTGATGTGACGGAAAAAGTTGCTGACGGTGTGAACGCCTTTACCTACACCGCACAACTGGTGGACGGCAACGGTAACCCGATCCGTCAGGCCGGTCTGGATATTAAGTGGACGCAGGATAAAGGCAATGATGTGACGTTGTCTGCTGTCAGCAGTAAAACCAACACGGATGGTCAGGCCACAGTCACACTGACGTCGACTACAAAAGCGGTGGATGATGTCCGTGTCAGCGGGCAGTACGAAAGTACCGCCAAAGCGGCAGCGGATAAAACGGTCAGCTTTATCTATAACGTTAATCTGGCCAAAGTCAGCACGGTGACCCTTGACGACGCTGTTATTGAAAAAGTGGCGGATGGTGTGAATACCTTCACTTACACCGCGCAACTGGTGGACGGCAATGGTAACCCGGTCCGTCAGGCCGGTCTGGATGTGAAATGGACGCAGGACAAAGGTAATGATGTCGTGCTGTCTTCGGCAACCAGTCAGACCAATGCCGATGGTAAAGCGACCATCACCCTGAAATCCACCACAAAAGCCGTCGATAACGTCACGGTTAAAGCACAGTACAAAGAAACGGCTGAGGTTGCTGCGGATAAGACGGTCAGCTTTATCTATGAACTGAGTTCAGCCAAAGTCGGTACCGTGAAGCTGGACGGCGATGTGGTACAGAAAGTGGCGGATGGTGTGAATAACTTCACCTATACCGCGCAACTGGTCGATACCAACGGTAACCCGATCCGTCAGGCGGATCTGGTGGTGAAATGGACACAGGATAAGGGCAATGATGTCGTGTTGTCTGCTGAGACCAGTAAAACCAATGCGGACGGTAAAGCAACCATCACGCTGACCTCGACCACCAAAGCCGTTGATACCATCACCGTGAGTGCGCAGTATGAAAGCACCGCGAAAGTGGCGGCGGATAAGACGGTCAGCTTTATCTATAACCTGACATCCGCACACGTCAGTACTGTGACGCTGAAAGATGATGTAACAGAGAAAATTGCCGATGGTGTGAATACCTTTACCTACACTGCACAACTGGTGGATGGCAATGGTAACCCTGTCCGTCAGGCAAATCTGGATGTGAAATGGACGCAGGACAAAGGCAGTGATGTCACGCTGTCAGCGGCAACCACTAAAACGGATGTCAACGGTCAGGCGACGGTCACCCTGAAATCAACCACCAAAGCGGTGGATACCATCACGGTGAAAGCGCAGTACAAGGAAACCACCGAAGTTGCGGCGAATAAGACTGTCAGCTTTATCTATAACATGGCGTCAGCCAAAGTCGGTACGGTGAAACTGACCGGTGATGTGGTGCAGAAAATTGCTGATGGGGCAAATAACTATACCTTCACGGCGCAGTTAGTTGATAACAATGGTAACCCGATCCGTCAGGCTGATCTGGTGGTGAAATGGACGCAGGATAAGGGCAATGATGTTGCGCTGTCGGCCACAACCAGTAAAACGGATGCGGACGGTAAGGCTGTTATCACCCTGACCTCCACCAAAAAAGCCGTTGATACCATCACCGTGAGTGCGCAGTACGAAAGCACGCCGGTTGTGGCAGCCGATAAGACGGTCAGCTTTATCTATGACCTGGCGTCAGCGCATGTCAGTACGGTCGCGCTGGGCGGTACAGTGACAGAAAAAGTCGCGGATGGCGTGAGTTACTTCACTTACACCGCACAACTGGTGGATGTGAATAACAACCCGATCCGTAAAGCAGACCTGGATGTGAAATGGACGCAGGATAAAGGTACGGATGTGACGCTGTCGGATGTAACCAGCAAAACGGATGCCACCGGTAAAGCGACGATTACTCTGACTTCCACCACAAAAGCGGTCGATACCATTACCGTGAGTGCGCAGTATGAAAGCACCGCGAAAGTGGCAGCGAATAAAACCGTCAGCTTTATCTATAACCTGACATCCGCACACGTCAGTACTGTGACGCTGAAAGATGGTGTGATTGAGAAAATTGCCGATGGCGTGAATACCTTTACCTACACTGCACAACTGGTGGACGGTAACGGTAACCCTGTCCGTCAGGCAAATCTGGATGTGAAATGGACGCAGGACAAAGGCAGTGATGTCACACTGTCAGCGGCAACCACTAAAACGGATGCTGACGGTCAGGCGACTGTCACCCTGAAGTCAACCAAAAAAGCGGTGGATACCATCACCGTGAAAGCTCAGTATCTGGATACCACCGAAGTTGCGGCAGACAAGACGGTCAGCTTTATCTATGACCTGGCGTCAGCCAAAATCGGTACCGTGAAACTGACTGGTGATGTGGTACAGAAGGTGGCCGATGGTGCGAACAACTTCACCTACACCGCTCAGGTGGTGGATGCTAACAACAACCCGGTACGCAAAGCGGATCTGGTGGTGAAATGGACGCAGGACAAAGGTAACGATGTCGCGTTGTCAGCAGCGACCAGTAAAACGGATGCTGATGGCCGGGCAACCATCACCCTGGTTTCCACCACAACAGCGGTCGATACCATTACGGTGAGTGCACAGTATGAAAGTACGCCGGTTGTGGCAGCCGATAAGACGGTCAGCTTTATCCATGACCTGACGTCAGCGCATGTCAGCACAGTGACCCTGGATGGTGATCTGGTTGAGAAAGTGGCAAACGGCACCAACAACTTTACCTATACCGCGCAGTTAACGGACAGCAACGGCAACCCGATCCGCCAGGCGAATCTGGATGTGAAATGGACGCAGGATAAAGGTACAGACGTTGTTCTGTCAGCGACAACAAGTAAAACGGATGCAGAGGGCCGGGCAGTTATCACGCTGAAATCGACGACCAAAGCGGTTAAAGATATCACTGTGAAGGCTCAGTATGCTTCGACTGCTGAAGTGGCAGCCAATAAGACGGTCAGCTTTACGGCGGATGCAGCAGCAGCAAAAGTGATCAGTGTGAAACTGGATGATGCGGTAACCAGCAAAATTGCCAACGGAACCAACACCTTTACTTACACTGTAACGGTGGCAGATACCAACGGTAACCCGGTTGCCGGTAGTGCTGTAACAGTATTGACTGTGGCGGATAATGTCACGCTGGGCACCACCGAAAATACGGATGCGGCAGGGCAGACAAAAATTACCCTGAAGAGTACGAAGACTGCATCGTATGACATCATGGTCAATGCAAAAGGTATTACTGGTGATGCGGTTGATGCAGATAAGCTGGTGAATTTCACCGCGGACAGTGCAACAGCCATTATCACGAATGTGAAGCTTAACGGCGTACAGACACGGAAAATTGCGAACGGTACGGATTCTTTTGAATTCATTGCTGAAGTCAATGATGCGAACGGTAACCCTGTCCGTGACATCACCGTGAACTGGTCAGGTACCGCCGGTGCCGCTGCAACATTCTCCGCAACTTCTCAGCAGACAGATGCAGAAGGGAAAGCCACGGTTAAACTGACCAGTACCACAACACCGGTCTATGACATTGTGGTCAGTGCCGCACAGGGAAGTCAGGCTGCGGTTAATGCGGATAAGAAAGTCTCCTTTGAAGAGCTGTTCTCAACGTCAGTGCTGGTCATTGATGCGGTTGCAGCCGGAGATAAGCCGGTTAACGGCGCACACGTTAAGATTTTCTCGGAAGATGGATCTGAATTGCTGTACGAAACTACAACGAATACAACCGGTAAGTTTAAGGTTGATCTGGTTGGCGGCAAATACGCAGTTAAGATCACAGCGAATAATTATGACGACTACGATGACTTTATGGTCGTGAAGAGCGGCGCGGATACAAACTTTAAGTTTGCATTGTCTCCGGCGCTGGGAACACAGTTCGGCCGTATTATTCTGCAGTGGAGTGAAGCTCCGGGAGATCTGGATTCGCACTTAATGGTTCCGCGTGTCGGCGGTGGTGCACGGTACCATGTGTACTACAGCACTAAATCTCCGGCAGGTTCGGATGCATCACTGGATAAGGATGACCGCTCTGCTCCGGGTATCGAAACCATTACGATGACATCACCGCATCAGGGGACTTATACGTATTTCGTTAAAAACTTCTCCGGTCCGGATAGCAAGTTATCAACAGCCAAGGTACAAATTTTCCTGAATAAGGATTTAACTCTGAAGCCGGGTACGTCGAGAATGATGAGCTTTGATGCTCCGGACGCGAGTGTACCTACAAAAGCGCAATGGATTGTATTTGATATTGTGGTGGATGCTAATAATGAGGTAGAGGTGGTACCAAAAGGAACGGTGTCATCAACAGAACCAACTTAATAAGAAAGGTTACTATTAATCAGTAACAATAATAAAAGCCACAGACAGAAATGTCTGTGGCTTCTTTATTTTGCAATAACACTATGATTATGGTTAATAATGTTGGATATGATTAATATATTTGAATAATCGTCTGGTTTTGTCGTCTGATTTAGTATTATTTTAAGGAATAAAATTTTAAAAATATGTTATTAATTGGTATTCTGTTTTGGTGAAAAGGTAATAAAAAATGCTTATTTTGTAACAGAGTGCTTCAAACGTAATCGCGAGAAGAGTGGGGGGAATATTTAGGATAAATCGTATTTATTGTGTAAAAACAGTCACTTCAATTTAACTTACTGATGTAATTAGTAAATTTGACTTATTATGCTATTTTTTGGGTATGAATAAATTTTTATTGATAGGTTTAATCTATTGTTCGATTTGAATGGAGAGGTGAATAAAAATTTGCACACACCGCCATAAGTCATTTACTCTTTACATGAAAATAAAATAACTTATATAAAGAAGGTTATTAACGATAACAGGTAAATGGCGACAAAATGATCTTCGCGATCGTCTTGTAATACCAATTTTCCCGGCGATAAGAAAAAGAAATACAGCTGACATATCAGTGACGATAATGTTTATCCGTACACAGGATAGCAGAGAGCATTAATCTCTGCCGCTCTGATATTGTTATCAATAAAATAGTTAACTACTTAACAAAATGAATGCTGAAAATAGCATTTTTACTCTCACGTGGAGTGAAAATGTATTATCATGCTTATCTTTTTTAACTGAAGAAGGAGGTGTCTTAAACAGGCATGTAGTATATTAGTTTATCTTTTCAGTGATTATCATTATTTCACATGGCATATAAAACAGAATGCATATTGTTTTATTTATAATAAATAGTAGTCAGAGTGTAATGTAGTCGTCAGGAGGATTTGTGATTAAAAATATTCATCCTATTTCCAGCGTAATAGGCCAGGCTCTTAAAAATAAACGCCGACAGCTCGGGTTATCCGGTATTGAACTTTCAAAAATCTTAAGTATCAGTCAGCAACAGATCTCCCGTTATGAAAGAGGCGTGAATTGTTTTAACCTGGATATGCTTATGCGCTATTTTGCTGCTCTTCAAATGACACCAAACGATGTTAATAATTTATTCTCGGTATTAGGAAGCTATTACCATCATAAGGTCGGAGAGCATGAAGGAAGAATAGAACAATCGTACTATAATGATTACGGAAAATGATTTAAACAATAATAAAGTATATTTATACAGAAATAATGCATAAAACCATTATGATGGGGATATCGTCGGTACTTATTGATAAATTATTTTATCATCATTAACTCTGAAAATCCGGGACCGGGACATATTTATGTTTATGTCATATAAAAAATTTAATATGAAAAAAATAAGATTATATCTGCTGTTTTCCTTACCGTTTATTTTTCCGGTTTCAGTTGCAGTATCCTCTGCATCAAAACCGGTGGTCAGACAATCTGAGCCGGTAATATCGGAAACAATAGAGGGTATAGGGGCAGTTGTCGCCGTGTCTCCGGATGATCTCAGAAACCGCTTTTTATCCGGCAGACGGGGCATGCCGTTTCCGATGGATCTGACCACACTGCCGGAGCCTGCCGGAAAAGTGCCGCCCGGCAGCCGGATCCCGCACAGTGATGTGTTCAGTACATTACCGGCGGTTCCGGTGCAGCGCGATGAATCCGGTGATCAGTTTTACTCGGATGAGATCGCCGGTGCCTGGCAGGCATTCTTCGATAACAACGGGTACGATGTACAAACCGGATTCGGCGGTGACCTGGAAAAAGATCTGAAAAATAATCAAAAAAATAACTTATTAAATACCAGCAGTTATATGGTTATCTATGATGAGAAACCATAGGTTTATCTTATGCAGTTCTGTTCAGATGTATTTGTTGTCACTTTAAACCTGAACATCAGGAGGAACTATGATTTTTGATGATATGAAAACTGATTTGGCAAATATAATGAAAAAATTTGTTAAACAGGATTGTGATATTAAATATCACTATGACGGTGATAACGTCGTGTTTTATATCGATGAAGAGAATGGTGTGCATATCCAGATCAATATAAATTGTATCAGTGATGTGCCGGTATACCAGTAAGCATAAAGACGCTGAACGAATGAAAATACATTTGTATTTATACAGTCTCTGGTTTCTCTGGGGAGGAGTACTGATAGCGATTATCTCTTCCGGGAGAAAATTGTATTTTCATATGAGCATCTATTTTTTGCTTCTCTTTGTATTATTTTTCATCACAACAGGAAGGCGTTTTTTTATGGCATTATTCAGACAAGACGATAAAAAAGATAAAGCAGAACCCATGAAAGCGGAACCGGTAAAAGCAGAACCGGTAAAAAATGAACCAGCCGGTAAAAGTATTACTATTGTGGGAACCGGCTGTGAAATAACCGGCGATATGACTCCCGGGGGAAATATTGAAATATACGGGAAAGTGAAAGGGAATATCAATGCCGGGGCTTTTAAAGTTTCCGTTATGGAAAAAGGCGTTATTGAAGGTGATGTGACTGCGGAGCATGTTTCAATCAATGGTCTTATGATGGGCACCTGCTGTGCTAAAAATACGGAAATTTTACAAAAGGGCGAACTTAATGGTGTGTGCCGCGCTGAAGCATTTTCTATTATTACAGGCGGGCGTTTTACCGGCCAGTCCGAACCCTATAAGAGTAATAAAGTAAACCCTGATATCGTTGTTGCCGGTAAAGAAAAGACAATAAATCAAAAATAATCTTTACCCCGGCACACTGTTAACGGATAAAGGAAAAATGAAAATATATTCCCGGATTTTGATAGCGCTGCTTTTTATCCCGTTACTTTGTTCTGCGGGGACGCCGCCGCAAAATGTTGAGCTGCTGAGTATAAAAGCAGGGCAGGGAGAGACAAATGCTCAGTTTTTACTGGGAACGTTGTATCTCACCGGACGTTACGGTGTGAACAAAGATATTGAAAAGGGAAAGTATTATTTGCTTATTGCGGCCGGAAAAGGCGATTCAGATGCAAAACGTTTTTTGGCGCTTCAGTATTATAATGAAAAAAACTATTTTGCATTTCTTAATCTGTTTTCTGAGTATTGCCTGGATATTATTGAACAGAACCCTGACTGATAATAAACAGAGACTAAAAAGGCTTGTATTAACTGCAAGCCTTTTTTATTTATGAACCGGCATTCAGACTGGATTTTTTCTTGATTGAGCGGAATGCGCTCAGTTTGATATCACTGCATACCTTCCCGAGTTTTATCGTCAGGCTGTTTTTCATATAAATTTTAATATCATTGTCCATGATGCTTTCATTTTCCCGCAGGAAATTAAACTCATTCATCACTTCACTGTATTTTCCGGATAATACACGGTAATCATTGGCATTCGTTTTACGCAGCAGATACATATCATCAATACAGCTGTCGCTGGTGGAATTCTGTGCCGGAGCAGGGAGCAGTTTTACCGGCACGGCCGCAGGTTGCGCGGGCTGAGAGGCCATTTGCCGTGATGGGGTGGTACAGCCGGACAATGTGGTCAGTAATCCCGAAATCAGAATTAATGTTTTAAAACGCATGATAACTCCTCTGGCGGGTATATATTGTATCTGATTTTAAAAACAGAGAGGGCTATACATTAAAGTATGTCTGCGGTGTTTGTATATGAATAGAGTGTGACGAAATAAACATAATATTATCGTGTTTTTATTGGGTATTTTGGCAATAAATATACCAATGGTTATGTTTTTTATTATTAAATTTGTCGTAACGCAATATAAGCAATTCCTGGTGCAGAGGATATGATTACATACACGTTATAAGAGTGATAATAAGCATCATAGTATATATATAACCGGTATTTCCCTGCAGAGTAAATAAAAATATGTTCCCGCTGTGCTCTGTTATGTCGTGACAGGAAACAGTCTTTTCCAAAACGGAAAACGTCCTTTTACCAATCATCAGTAGGGTAAGGAAAAACAGATAGTTACAATCCCGCAGATGACTTTCTGACGGGGATAGTGTGATGCTTAAATATGTGATTTTCAGCTTCTGGATTGTGCTGATGTACCCGCTAGGGGTGGATTTGCATCTGACCGGTATTCCGCAGATTGCCGTGGATCTGAATGCCCCGGAAAGCTCGCTGCATACAGCATTCTCCATATATCTTGCCGGAATGGCGGCCATGATGCTGATTGCCGGATGGTGTGCTGACCATATCGGGCGCAGACCTGTGGCACTGGCTGGTGCCGTTATTTTTTGTCTGGCTTCGGTGGCTGCCGGGTCCGCTGTCACCACCGGGTTTTTCCTCGGCGCCCGTTTTGCCCAGGGCGCCGGTGCCGGGTTCTGCTATGTGGTGACGTTTGCCCTGCTGCGTGATGTCCTTCCCGGCCCGGCACGGACAAAAATCCTCTCTATGATGAACGGAATTACCTGTATTGCGCCGGTGCTGGCGCCGGTAATTGGTTTTCTTATCCTGCTGTATTTTCACTGGTCTGTGATGTTTTACTTTTCTGCGGGCTATGCATTGGTGAGCATTATTTTCTGTCTGTTCTTTATTAAAGAGACCCGGCCGGATAAACACACGGCGGAAACAGCGGCAGCAGCCGGAGACGAACAGCCGGAAGGTTTTCTGAATGCTTTTTTCCTGACACGACTGGTGATTTCCTGCCTGGGAATGGGCGTGATCCTGACTTATGTGAATGTATCGCCGATTATTCTGATGGGACAAATGCAATTTACATCCGGTCAGTTTTCAGCGGCGATGGCGTTGCTTGCCATGGTCAGCATGAGTGTCTCTTTTTCCATGCCGAAAATTATCGCTGCCTTCAGCAGTGATGCCATTTTATATACCGCGCTGGGCTTGTTCCTGCTCAATGCCGCGCTGCTGGGAATATTTTTGTCCGGTGCGGAATACACGCTGATACTGATTATTGTGTTTGGCTTGTGCGGTGCCGGCTTTTCACTGATGTTCGGGATTATCATGAGTCAGGCGCTGTCGCCGTTTGCAAAACGTGCCGGTGTGGCCAGTTCTGTGCTGGCCATTGCCCAACTGAGTTTTGCCTCACTCTATATCCGGCTGATGGCCGCCGCGGAAACCGGCGCGGTGGCAATGCTGCTGATTATTCTGCTGACAACCGCGTTGGCGGGTGCGATATTACTGAGACGATATCCTGTCAGCAGCGGAAACCGCCGGGCGCTTTATGAATAAATCACTGCACCGCCTCGATTTAAATCTGCTTATCATCCTCCAGTATCTGCTGGAAGAGCGGAGCGTGAGCCTGGTTGCGGCCCGGCTGGCAGTGACCCCTTCGGCGGTCAGTAAAGCGCTGACCAAACTGCGTACCTGGTTTGATGATCCGCTGTTTATCCGCAGTCCGCAGGGGTTAATACCGACACCGCTGATGCTGCGTCTCGAAGGCGTGCTGCCGGAATTTCTGCATACTGCCAAATCAGTGGCGGAGATCCGCGACAGCGATAACCCGAAAGGGGTTCAGTTCCGTCTGCTGATGGAAGAACCGCTGAACCTGATCATGCTGCATGATCTGGCGGTCACGATCCTGAATCACTATCCGGAGTCGGCGGTCAGTATCCGTGACTGGGATTATAACTCACTCAGTGAGGTGATTGCGGGAGAGGCGGATATCGGGCTGCTCGGGCGTGAAAGCTACCCGAAGTCGCGGGAGAGCATCAGCGCGATCCCGGATATTGTCAATTTTGATCTGCTGTTCACAGACAGGCCGCTGGCGTTTATCCGGCGCGGACATCCGCTGCTCAGTGAGGCGTGGACAATCAGTAATCTGATCAAATACCCGCATATCAGTACGGAATATGCTAACCGGATCCCGTGGGCGCTGGATGATTTGCTGCATGATCTCGGTTATTCGCGGCAGATCCGGCTCTCTTATTCTTCTTTTGAACAATCATTGCAGATGGCCGCGCATCCGGGACATGAACTGATCACCTGTGCACCGGGCTACTGCCGCCACTATGTGACGAAATTTCAGCTGGATCTGGAGTGCCGCCCGCTGCCGTTTGAGGAATCATTTTACCGGCAGCTGGATATTCCGTTTCTGATGCTCTGGCATAAACGCAACGCGCATAATCAGAAAACCCGCTGGCTGCGGGAACAAATCCGGCAGAGTGTGGCGGCGTTTACCGGAGAATAAAAAAAGGCATCCGCCCCCGGATGCCTTTGGGTACAACAACTGAACAGCGGACTATTCAGCGGTTCTGGTACTGGTGCGGATCAGGTAATCAAAGGCACTGAGTGATGCTTTGGCCCCTTCGCCTGCCGCGATAATAATTTGTTTGTACGGCACGGTGGTACAGTCACCGGCACCGAACACCCCTTTAATGCTGGTTTCGTTACGGGCATCGACCACAATCTCACCCATCGGGTTCAGATCCAGTGTTCCTTTCAGCCACTGCGTATTCGGCAGCAGGCCAATCTGAACGAAAATCCCGGCCAGTGTCAGTGTGTGAAGCTCACCGGATACGCGATCTTTGTACTGTAAACCGGTCACTTTGCTGCCGTCGCCGAGCACTTCGGTGGTTTGTGCATTCACAATGATATCCACGTTTGCCAGGCTGCGTAATTTCTGCTGTAACACCGCATCGGCTTTCAGTTCCGGGGCAAATTCCAGCAGGGTGACGTGTTCCACCACACCGGCCAGGTCGATAGCCGCTTCCGCGCCGGAGTTACCGCCGCCGATCACCGCCACAGATTTCCCTTTGAACAGCGGGCCGTCACAGTGCGGGCAGTAAGTTACCCCTTTGGTGCGGTATTCCTGTTCGCCCGGAACGCCCATGTTACGCCAGCGGGCACCGGTACTGATAATGACGCTGCGCGCTTTCAGAGTCGCACCGGACGCGGTCTGTAACTGATGCAGGCCGCCTTGTTCTGTGGCCGGGATCAGTGCGGTGATGCTCTGGTTATCAATCACATCTGCAGTGTAATCTTCCACATGCACTTTCAGTGCCGCCGCCAGTTTTGCGCCTTCGGTTTTCGGCACGGAGATATAGTTTTCAATATCCACGGTATCCAGCACCTGGCCGCCGAAACGCTCACCGATAAGTCCGGTACGGATCCCTTTACGGGCGGCATACACGGCAGCGGATGCCCCGGCAGGGCCGCTGCCGACAATCAGCACTTCATACGGCGCCTGCTGATTCAGCGCATCGGCTGCACGTTTACCGGCATTGCTGTCGACTTTATTGACGATTTCCGCCAGTGTCATACGGCCCTGACCGAACTCGCTGCCATTCAGGAAAACCGCCGGCACGCCCATGATATTGCGTTCGGAGATCTCATTCTGAAACAGACCGCCGTCAATGGCCGTGTGTGTGATATCCGGATTAAGCACCGCCATCAGATTCAGTGCCTGCACCACATCCGGGCAGTTATGGCATGACAGTGAATAGTAGGTCTCAAAATGGAATTCACCTTCCAGATTACGCACCTGATCCAGTAATTCCTGTGCTTCTTTCGACGGATGACCGCCGACTTGTAACAGTGCTAACACCAGTGAGGTGAATTCATGACCCAGCGGGGAGCCCGCAAAGCGGATACCCTGAGTCTGTCCCGGATTTACAATCAGGAATGACGGCTTACGTGCAGAAGCACTGTTATCTTCGCGAACGGTAACCTTCGGCGATAACTCAGCGATTTCCTGTAATAATGTCCTGATTTCACCGGACTTAGCACTGTCGTCAAGGGTTGATACCAGCTCAACCGGACGGGTTAATTTTTCGAGATACGCTTTAAGCTGCGCTTTCATTGTGTTATCGAGCATGATTATTCCCTTAAAAAATCGGGTGCAATGCACCCGATAACAGTAAATAAGAAAGAAGACGGAGAGGGGGTCTTAAATTTTACCGACCAGGTCCAGTGACGGAGACAGAGTCGCTTCACCTTCTTTCCATTTTGCAGGGCAGACTTCACCCGGATGGCTGGCAACATACTGAGCCGCTTTTACTTTACGCAGCAGGTCAGATGCGTCACGGCCGATACCTTCAGCGGTGATTTCAATCGCCTGGATGATACCCTGCGGGTCAACAACGAACGTACCGCGGTCAGCCAGACCTTCCAGTTCACGCATATTTTCGAAGTTACGGGTCAGTGCGCCGGTCGGGTCACCGATCATGGCATATTTGATTTTGCCGATGGTTTCTGAGCTGCTGTGCCATGCTTTGTGGGTGAAATGGGTGTCAGTGGAGACAGAGTAGATGTCCACGCCCATTTTCTGGAATTCGTCGTAATGGTCAGCCAGGTCGCCTAACTCAGTCGGGCAGACAAAGGTGAAGTCAGCAGGATAAAAGAAGAAAATGCTCCATTTGCCTTCGGTGTCTTTTTCGGTGACTTCGATGAATTCACCGTTTTTGAATGCCATGTTTTTGAAAGGTTTGATTGGGGTATTAATTAAAGACATAGATGATTCCTCCTGTTTCGTTGAAAATAACAATACGGGAAGCTACGCGGGGAAGCCAATGGCTTGCTGCTATCGATGTGATAGGTTTTATCTAACGATGGGTTTATTTTAATAGTTTACAGCGCCAAAACGGCAGATATTGCGCACGGACAATAAGATCGCATTCCTGTTTGAAAATGCATTCAATCAGGGGGATGATTGTTAAGATATGTATGAATAAAGATGAACAAAAAATTAGTGGCGTGATGACGTTTCAGCTTTCATTTTAAGGTCGCTGTGTTTATTATGCCCTCTTCTTTTTTTGACGGCGTAACTGGTTTTGGGCATTGGCCATAAGTAGACCAATCTGCTTTAACAGTCTTTTTTCAGTTACGGTTCTATCTGCATGACCTCCGGGATAGAGTGAATAGCATAAATGACTGAGACAACCTCTCTGACACCACTTGTCACCCTGAAAGGGCTGAGCAAAAGCTTTGATGACAAGAACATAATTAAGCATTTCGACCTCACAATTAATCATGGTGAGTTCGTCACCATTCTGGGTCCGTCCGGGTGCGGTAAAACCACGGTTTTACGGTTAATCGCCGGGCTTGAGGATGCGGATGAAGGCACTATTATGCTCGGCGACCAGGATATTACCCATATCCCCGCTGAACAGCGCCATATCAACACTGTTTTCCAGAGTTATGCCCTGTTTCCGCACATGACGGTCTTTGAAAACGTCGCGTTCGGGCTGCGCATGCAGAAAACCCCGGAAAATGAAATCACACAGCGCGTGGAAGAAGCCCTGAAAATGGTGCAGCTGGAAGATTTCGCCGGGCGCAAACCGGGTCACCTTTCCGGCGGACAACAGCAGCGTGTTGCCATTGCCCGTGCGGTGGTGAATAAACCGGAAGTGCTGCTGCTGGATGAATCCCTCTCCGCGCTGGATTACAAACTGCGCAAACAGATGCAGAGTGAACTGAAAGCCCTTCAGCGTCAGCTGGGGATCACGTTTGTGTTTGTCACCCATGACCAGGAAGAGGCGCTGACCATGTCTGACCGTATCATTGTGATGCGTGACGGCAGGATCGAGCAGGACGGCACACCGCGTGAAATCTACGAAGAGCCGAAAAACCTGTTTGTGGCGCAGTTTATCGGCGAGATAAATATCTTTGATGCGGATGTTCTGCACCGGATCGATGAACAGCGGATCCGCGCAAATGTCGAGGGGCACGAGTGTGATATTTACACCACCCTGGATGTCACACCGGGGCAGCGGGTGCATGTGCTGCTGCGTCCGGAGGATCTGCGCGTTGAAGAGATCCATGATAATGAGCCGATTGCCGGGCTTATCGGCTATGTCCGCGAGCGCAACTATAAAGGAATGACGCTGGACTCCGAAGTGGAGATGGAAAACGGCAAACGGGTGATGGTCAGTGAGTTCTTTAATGAGGATGATCCGGATGTGGATCACTCACTGAATCAGAAGATTGCGGTGACGTGGGTCGAAAGCTGGGAGGTGGTGCTGGGCGATGAAAATGACGCGTAAACCATTCCAGACTATCGTGATCACGGGGATTGTCGCCTGGTTACTGCTGTTTGTTTTCCTGCCCAATCTGATGATCATCGGCACCAGTTTCCTGACACGCAATGACGCGAATCTGGTCGATATGGTCTTTACCCTCGACAATTACCGCCGCTTGTTTGACCCGATGTACGCACAGGTAATGCTGCACTCGTTCAATATGGCGGTGATTGCCACGGTCTGCTGCCTGCTGATCGGCTATCCTTTTGCGGCGTTTATTGCAAGGATGCCGCAGAAGTACCGGCCACTGATGTTATTCCTGCTGATAGTTCCGTTCTGGACAAACTCGCTTATCCGCATTTACGGGCTGAAAATATTCCTCAGCACGCGCGGCTATATGAATGAGTTTTTATTATGGACCGGACTTATCGATAAACCCTTTAAGCTGATGTATACCTCTGAAGCGGTGGTGCTCGGGCTTATCTATATTCTGCTGCCGTTTATGGTGATGCCGCTTTACTCCAGTATTGAAAAGCTCGACAAATCTTATCTGGAAGCGGCGCGGGATCTGGGGGCAAATAAATGTCAGACCTTCTTCCGCATTATTCTGCCGCTGACCATGCCGGGTATTATCGCCGGTTGTCTGCTGGTACTGTTACCGGCGATGGGGCTGTTCTATGTGGCGGATCTGATGGGCGGGGCGAAAAACCTGCTGATTGGGAACGTGATAAAAAGCCAGTTCCTGAACATCCGTGACTGGCCGTTTGGCGCGGCAACCAGCATTTTCCTGACCGCAGCGATGGGGCTGCTGCTGTATGTCTATTACCGTGCGGCAAAAATGTTAAATAAGAAGGGTGAACTGGAATGATAGGACGCCTGTTACGCGGTGGTTTTATGACCATCATCTATGCTTATTTATACATCCCGATTGTCATTCTGATTGTGAACTCCTTTAACTCATCCCGTTTCGGGATCAACTGGCAGGGGTTCACGACTGACTGGTACAGCACACTGGTCAATAATGACAGCCTGTTGCAGGCGGCGGGTCATTCACTAACGATGGCGATTCTGTCTGCCACATTTGCCACGGTTATCGGTTCACTGACAGCGGTGGCACTGTACCGCTACCGGTTCAAAGGAAAACCGTTTGTCGGCGGCATGCTGTTTGTGGTGATGATGTCACCGGATATCGTGATGGCAATCTCCCTGTTGGTACTGTTTATGATCCTCGGGGTGTCGCTCGGTTTCTGGTCATTGTTGTTCTCGCACATTACCTTCTGCCTGCCGTTTGTGGTGGTCACGGTCTATTCGCGGCTGAAAGATTTTGACGTGAAAATGCTGGAAGCGGCACGGGATCTGGGCGCCGGGGAATTTACCATTCTGCGCAAGATTATTTTGCCGCTGGCGTTACCGGCGGTGATTGCGGGCTGGCTGCTGAGCTTTACCCTGTCGATGGATGACGTGGTGGTTTCCTCATTTGTTACCGGGCCGAGCTATGAAATTCTGCCGCTGAAAATCTATTCGATGGTAAAAGTCGGGGTTTCACCGGAAGTGAATGCGCTGGCCACGATTTTAATGGCACTTTCGCTGTTTATGGTCATCATCAGTCAGCTTGTGCTGCGTGACCGCTCACACAAACAGCAGTAACCTTTCTGTTACCGGCGCGGTCTTCAGCGGATCCGCCGGTTTATTTTGTGAATAATCCCGTATTGCCGCAGAATTTTCAATTCTGTTACCGTTTTATGACGTAATCGTTGCTTTACCCCCCGCTTTTCCGCTTTTATAATTGCTCTGCTTAATTAATAAAGGGGGCGTTACCGCCTGTGATATTCACTGATTAACCCGGGTTGAGGGAAACACTGAAATGAAAAAGTGGTCCTTACTGCTTGGTGCCGGTATTCTGGCAGCGGGCTTGAGTTCAGCATCAGCAGATGACAGTAAAACACTCTATTTCTATAACTGGACGGAATATGTTCCGCCGGGGTTATTAGAGCAGTTTACCAAAGAGACCGGAATCAAGGTGATTTACTCCACCTATGAATCCAACGAAAGCATGTACACCAAACTGAAGACCTACAAAGACGGGGCTTATGACCTGGTGGTGCCTTCAACCTATTTTGTCGCCAAAATGCGTCACGAGGGGATGCTGCAGAAGATCGATAAATCAAAGCTGAGTCACTTTGATAATCTGGATCCGAATCTGCTGCACAAACCGTTTGATCCTGAAAATGATTACTCGATCCCGTATATTTGGGGGGCAACTGCTATCGGGATTAACGGTGACGAGATAGATCCGTCATCTGTGACCTCCTGGGCCGATCTGTGGAAACCGGAGTACAAAAACAGCCTGCTGATGACCGATGATGCCCGCGAAGTGTTCCAGATTGCCCTGAGCAAACTGGGTTATTCAGCAAATACCACCGACCCGGCTGAAATTGAGCAGGCGTATAAAGAGCTGCAAAAACTGCGTCCGAATATTTTAGCGTTTAACTCCGATAACCCGGCCAACCCGTTTATGGAAGGGGAGGTGAATGTCGGGATGATCTGGAACGGCTCCGCTTATGTGGCGCGTCAGTCCGGCCTGAATATTGATGTTGTCTGGCCTGAGGAAGGCGGTATCTTCTGGATGGACAGTCTGGCTATCCCGGCTAATGCCAAAAATCCGGAAGGCGCACATAAGCTGATTGATTTCCTGCTGCGTCCGGAAATTGCGGCACAGGTCGCACAGACTATCGGGTATCCGACCCCGAACCTGGCGGCGAAAAAACTGCTCCCGGCTGAGATTGTGAATGACAAATCACTTTATCCGGATGAGGAAACTATCCGCAAAGGGCAGTGGCAGGATGATGTGGGTGACGCCAGCGTGCTTTATGAAAGCTATTATCAGAAGCTGAAAGCCGGTCGTTAATGTTACTGACGATAAAAAAAGCACCTTCGGGTGCTTTTTTTATGCCTGCAATAAAGTGACATAACCTAAATAGTTTCATTGCGATGATATATAAGCAGCTAAACAAAAATGTTTTTAATTATTAAACAGTGATTGAATCAATAAAGCGGTTTATAGAAAAACATAAATGACACCTGTCACATGTAGATTTGTAATCATTTCAACTAATTGTTTTAATTCAATTATTATCTAATACATTGATGTATAAGGG
>NZ_WSPG01000035.1:0-37588 GCF_022819185.1 Morganella sp. HSTU-ASny43 | reverse complement strand
CGCAGAACCGTCTCCCCCGCCGCCTCTCCCCGCAGAAAATCACCAGCGCGCCGGCTGACGCCGGAAGAGGAGCCGCGCCCGGTCAGATTACACTTCACCGGCCCGGCACTGATTTTCATTATGCTGCTGTTATTTGTGGTTTATATACTGTATTTACAGTAAATGGCCGGCACCGGTTACATACGGAATACCGAGTATTTCCATCGCCAGTGCATTCCACGCACGGCAGCTGCGGCTCTGATACCCGCCGCGCACACCGGCCAGTGCCAGATCGTAGGAGAGCACCGGGTCGGTCACCGGCAGCAGTACCAGACCATCAGCCGTGCGTTCACGCCACATGCTGTCCGGCAGCAGCGTGATCCCCACCCCCGCCCTGACCATCGCAAGGATCAGATCAAGGTGATTGCTCCGTCCTGCTACCACCGGTTCCGTGCTGTAAATCCCGCACGCGCTGCGCACCAGGTCGTTTATCCGGAATGCTTCGGAGAAAAACACAAACGGCTCACGGATAATCTCCGCAAAGCTCACCTGTTTTTTTGCCGCCAGCGGGTGCTGATGATTCACCAGCAGCATCAGCCGGTCGGTGGCGAAACGGTGCAGCTCAAACAGCTGCTCATCAAACGGCAGCATCACCGCAGCGGTTTCCACCGTACCGTCGGTCATCGCTTCGGCCATCTGTTTCGTGCCCAGTTCAAAAATCTTCAGTTCCACCTGCGGATGGCGGGACGTAAACGCCATGATAATCCCGGCAAACCAGGTCGAGGCGATAACCGGCGGTAATCCCACATTCAGTGTGCCGGTCAGCGGGCCGGATTTATCCTGTAATGCTTTGTTCATACACTGAAACTGCACCAGAATCCGTCGCGCGTGCTCATACAGAATCGCCCCTTCATCGGTCAGCGTCACCCCGCCGGTATCACGGACCAGTAACGGAAATCCCAGTTCATGCTCCAGCTTCTGAATACTGCGGCTGATGGCGGGTTGCGTGACAAACAACGCCTCTGCCGCCCGGCTGAATCCTTTGTACTGAACCACCTCTGTAAAGTAGCGGAGTGCGCGTATATCCATGTTTTTGCTGCCCTATAACAAAAAGTTATCACACTGATGATTATATACCATTTCCATTTATACCGCAGAACCACTAGAAATGATCGTCATAACACGTGGTTCGTTCTGAATAAACGGTGTGATCGGAGAAGATAACAATGACAAAAAGCGTAATTGAGCATGTTTTAAGCCGTCTGGCAGATTTAGGCATCACCGATATTTTCGGTGTCGCGGGGGATTTTGCATTCCCCATTGAAGATGCGGTCTGCGACGGTAACACACAGCGCTGGATTGGTAACTGTAACGAACTGAACGCCGCCTATGCTGCAGATGGCTACGCGCGTATCAAGGGCGCCGCGGCGCTTTCCACCACGTTCGGCGTGGGTGAATTAAGCGCGATCAACGGTATTGCCGGTTCGTATGCGGAAAACCTGCCGGTTTTTCATCTGGTCGGCATGCCTGCCAGTGGTGTGCAGAAGAGTGGCCGCCAGGTGCATCACACCCTGGGCGATGGTAATTTCAGCCTGTTCTGTGAACTGGGGCAGCGCCTTTCATGTGCCTACGCCATAATGACCCCGGAGAACTGTGTGGCGGAGACGGAACGCCTGATTGCTGCCGCGCTGCGCGAGCGCCGTCCGGTCTATATGGGCTTCCCGTTTGATTACGCGACACAGCCGGTTCAGATGCCGGAACATCTTACCGCACCGGCACAACCGGTCAGTGACAAAACCGCGCTCACTGAAGCGGTTGCCGCGATCAGAGCAAAACTCTCGGACAGCCCGTCCGCCTGTATCCTGCCGGGCATGCTGGCCGCACGTTCCGGACTGATTGATGACGTACAGGCGCTGATCCACCGGACCGGGCTGCCTTACGCCACCATGTTTATGGATAAAGCCATCATCAGTGAGTCCGACCCGCATTACGCCGGGATGTATAACGGTCAGCTGATGAATCCGCAGGTCAGGGAATTTGTTGAAAACAGTGACTGCGTGCTGGGTATCGGAGCGGTGATGACGGACTTTAACACCGGCAGTTTTACCGCTGATATCGCCCCGGAAAAGCTGATCAGCATTATGGCGGATCATGTCCGAGTCGGCGTGGCAATCTGGCAGAATGTGTATATGCAGGATCTGCTTCCCGCCCTGATCGCCGGACTTCCGCACAGAGAATGTCATATTCCGGCAGCAACCGGGCTGGGTAAACCGGTAGCTGACGCTTCCGGTAATATTACCCCACCGTATCTGTATCCCCGTTTTGAGCAATTGTTCAGAAAAGACGACATTATCATCGCCGAAACCGGCACCGTTTCTATGGGGCTTGGCTTTGCACTGCTGCCGGAAGGGGCGCAATTCCATAACCAGACGTTATGGGGATCAATCGGCTGGGCAACACCTGCGGCCGTTGGAGCCGCCATCGCGGCGCCTGATCACAGATTGATTCTGATCACCGGGGAAGGCTCACACCAGCTGACTGCCCAGGAAATCAGCCAGTTTGGCCGTTTTGGTCTGAAACCACTTATTTTCGTGCTGAATAATGACGGCTATCTCATTGAGCGCCTGCTGTGCAAAGACCCGGAAGCCGTTTATAACAACCTGCCGCAGTGGCGTTACGCACAACTGCCACAGGCGCTGGGATGCGATAACTGGTATTGCCGCCGCGTCACCACCTGCACGGAGCTGGATGAGGCAATCCGGGAAGCGGAAACCGGTGACCGCGCCGCATATATTGAAATCATTACGGAGCGCTATGCCGCATCCGATCTGGCAAAAAAACTCGGTGAATCAGTAGCAACACTGTACTCGTTTTAACTCTCCGGTGATCCGGATGCAGCCCCGGCGGCATCCGGATATTAAAACCCGTTTTTCTCATATAATGCGTTGCCGGTATTCAGGATATATCAGCGGATATCTGATTCCGGATAGTTTCTGTACATAACTTCTTTAATTTCCCGGTCTCCGTCAAAACAAAAACCGAGCCGGCGATCGAACCAGGAATAATAGTAACAATTGTCGCCCGGGGATATCTGATAACGGTTTCCGTAGGCTTTAATCATATCCTGATATGAATCCCCTGCCGCAATTCCCCGTCTGGTTTTATAACGATTGTTTTTGAAGGTTATTTCCGAAATATACTTATCCCGTCCCCCGGTCCGTTTTTCAATAATCACATTGGTACCGGCGACGGTAATTATCGTATCACCGGTATCATAACGCCATAATTCAAACTCACGGATAAAATCATGCAGCGGTGCTACAGAGACCTTTTTCTTCTGCTGTTCCAGCCAGCGGGAAACCGTATTATCACTCAGTGGTTTTCCCAGTAAATCCGCCTCGCCGTCATCCGATGACCAAATGAAATCCTGATAATTAAGGTCATTATTTTGTTCATCCGATTTTTCCAGCAGTGACAGTTTTATCCAGCCCTCAACCACTCTGTTTTTGCTGTTAATATAATTCACATAGGCGAAATCACCCTGTTTGCGGTACTGCAAAACATGGTCACCACGGATAATAAAGCGATCTGTTTTACATTGCTCGTCCGGCTGATAACCTCTTCATCAATCTTATCATTTACACCGTCTGATATATAAACAGAAACCACCGGATCCGGATAGCCCACCCCCAGTGTCCGTCCGTTTTTACTATAACCGATAAATACAGTTTCAGGCTCCTGAGAATAATATTTCAGGATATCACTGCGCAGCTGACTTACCGGCTCTCCGGGACGGAGTATCATCTTACCGGTCATCAGCTGATAATCCTCATCCGGCAACGGATTATCCGTTTTCTTTTTCGGCTTGCGGTTTACGTAATCCACCTCTTCCGCAAGCGGGGATATTCTGAGGTTAGTTTCCGTCAGCTGGGATAATTACAGCCAGCCGTCAATCAGCTCACCTTCGGTATTAATATAACCGCCAAACAGATAATCTCCGGCGATCTGATAACCGATAACGGAATCACCTTTAATCAGAAAACTGTTTTTACTTTTACAGCGGCTGTCCGGTGCGGAATAAAAATAGGCCCGGCCGGGAGACGATACCCGGAAAATATGGCGTTCACTCCCTGCACTCTGACTTTCGGCCTGACGGGCAATATTCTGACATTCATCCGATACTGCCGGTGAAATTAACGGATAAAACAATGACAGGACAGATAATAGTATTTTTACCATTCACACGGATACCGGGAAATAAACATAATAAACTTATAGCTTATTATCTCTTTTATTTCCGCAGTATCCGTACTGTTTTACACTCTTTTTTTGTTATCCCTTCACCAGAATCACTTCTGTGCCAATCCGGCGCAGCCCGGTCAGGCTCGCTTCAGGAATACCGTCATCAGTAATAATGGTATCAATACGCTGAGTATCGATTATTTTGTGCAGACTGGAACTGTTAAATTTACTGGAATCCGTCACCACCACAATATGTCCGGCCACTTCACACATCCGCCGGTTAAGCCTTGCCTCATCTTCATTATGTGTGCTGATGCCGCGCTCCAGATCAATCGCATCCACCCCGAGAAACAGCATATCAAAGTGATAATTCTGCAATGACTGCTCCGCCTGATCGCCGTAAAAAGAGAGCGACTGGCGCCGCAGCTGACCACCGGTCATCAGCAGCTCCACGCCCGGTGCTTCCAGGAGGGCATTCGCCACATTCATGCCGTTGGTCATCACAATCGTATCCTGATGGTGACGCAGCTGGCGGGCAATCTCATACGTCGTGGTACCGGAGTCCAGGATCACACGCAGCCCCGGCCGGATAAGGTCGGCGGCTACCGCCGCAATATTGCGTTTGATAGTGGTGTGGCGGGTACTTTTATCTTCCAGTGACGGCTCGCTGACCGGTGAAACCCCCTCACAAATCAGTGCGCCGCCATAGGCACGCACCGCGATCCCCTGTTTTTCGAGGAAAGCGAGGTCATTGCGGATAGTCACTGTGGAAACATGAAACTGCTGCGACAGCTCATTCACCTGAACACTGCCGTGGGTGCGCAAAAGCTGGATGATATGCTCACGCCGCCCGCTCGTTCCCATCACCCGGTTATCCGTCCCGGCATCCGGACTGTTCATGATTTTATCCTTAACATTCATTTGAAAAATCTTTCGTTTCATTTCGTTTGGCATATTAACGCTTTTCTTTGTCCGGAATGCAAGCCCATAAAAAGGGTGAACACCGGATGACTCAGGAATTAATCCTTTCATTATATTTCTTTTGTGATGAAGATCCGGATTTCACAACCTTTCATTTTGTTTTCTTTTTCCTGTATAGCAGTATGTTATTCAGACATCGAAACAAAAACAAACCAAATCCGGCTGTAAGGAGAGGAAAGTGAAACTTTTAACTGATATCGTTGCCCGTCACAAACGGGGTGAGAAAACAGGGATTTATGCTGTCTGTTCCGCCCATCCGTATATTCTGAAAGCAGCGGTATGTTTTGCCCGTGAACAACAAACGCCGTTACTGGTTGAAGCAACCTCCAATCAGGTGGATCAGTTCGGCGGTTATACCGGCATGACCCCGGCGGACTTCCGTGATTTTATGTGGAAGCTGGCCGATGAACATCACTTTCCCCGTGAAAATCTGATCCTCGGCGGCGACCACCTCGGGCCGAACCGCTGGCAGAATGAACCGGCTGAAGACGCCATGACAAAAGCCGATGAGCTGATCCGCACTTATGTTGCCGCCGGGTTCAAAAAGATTCACCTTGACTGCAGTATGTCCTGTGCCGGTGATCCGGTGCCGCTGACGGATGAAATCGTCGCACAGCGCGCTGCCCGCCTGGCGGTGATTGCCGAGGAAACCTGTGAGAAACATTTCGGCATCCGCGACCTGGTGTATGTGATTGGTACAGAAGTGCCGGTGCCGGGTGGCGCTCACGAAGAGCTGAATGAGCTGGCGGTCACCACACCGCAGGCCGCATCTGCCACTATCGCCGCACATCAGGACGCATTTGCGCGGCATCAGCTCACGGATATCTGGCCGCGCATTACCGGGCTGGTGGTACAGCCGGGGGTGGAATTTGATCATAATAATGTTATTGATTACCGTCCGGAAAAAGCCCGTGCCCTGAGTGAGATGATCACACATCATGACCATCTGGTGTACGAGGCGCACTCCACGGATTACCAGACCCCGCATGCACTCAGTCAATTAGTTGACGATCACTTTGCGATTCTGAAAGTCGGTCCCGGTCTGACCTTCGCCCTGCGTGAAGCACTGTATGCCCTCGCCGGTATAGAGGATGAGCTGGTTGCTCCGGCAGTACGTTCCGGGCTGCGTCAGGTGCTGGAAGATGTCATGCTGAAACAACCGGGCTACTGGCAGAGTTATTACACCGGTGATGAGCAGACCCGCCGTCTTGCCCGCAGCTACAGCTATTCCGATCGCATCCGCTATTACTGGCCGGATGAGACCATCAGCGCGGCAGTGACCCGTCTGCTGGAAAACCTGACAGAAACGGCGATCCCGCTGCCGCTGATCAGCCAGTATCTGCCGTTACAGTATCCGCTGGTACGTGCCGGAACGATTTCCGCCGCACCGGAAGAGTTAATCATCGCACACATTCAGACTGTGCTGCGTCACTATCACGATGCCTGTAAAACCATGCCTGCCGATAAGAGCGAGAAACAGCCATGCCAAATATTGTGTTAAGTCGTATTGATGAACGGTTAATCCACGGACAGGTTGGTGTCCAGTGGGTGGGATTTGCCGGTGCCAACCTGGTGCTGGTCGCCAATGATGAGGTGGCGGAAGATCCGCTGCAGCAAAACCTGATGGAAATGGTGCTGACGGAAGGGATTGCCGTGCGTTTCTGGCCGCTCCAGAAAGTGATCGACAATATTCATAAAGCTGCTGACCGCCAGAAAATTCTGCTGGTCTGCAAAACCCCGGCAGATTTTCTGACTCTGGTGAAAGGCGGCGTTCCGGTGGAACGCATTAACGTCGGCAATATTCACTATACCGAAGGCAAGCGTCAGATTGCCAAAACTGTGTCTGTGGATGAGGCGGATATCGCCGCATTCCGCGGGCTTAACGAGGCCGGTGTCGCCTGTTATATCCAGGGCGTACCGACAGAACCGGCGCAGGATCTGTTTAAACTGCTCTGAGGATACATGTATGGAAATCAGTCTGTTACAAGCTATCGCTCTCGGGCTGGTAGCCTTTATTGCCGGATTGGATCTGTTTAACGGGCTCACCCACATTCACCGTCCGGTGGTGCTGGGGCCGGTGGTTGGTCTGATCCTCGGTGATCTCAATACCGGGATCCTGACCGGCGGGACACTGGAGCTGGTCTGGATGGGACTCGCGCCGCTGGCCGGTGCCCAACCGCCGAACGTGATTATCGGTACCATTGTCGGGACTGCCTTTGCTATCTCCACCGGGGTCAAACCGGAAGTGGCGGTCGGTGTTGCAGTGCCGTTTGCCGTGGCAGTGCAGATGGGGATCACCTTCCTGTTCTCGGTCATGTCCGGTGTGATGTCGCGCTGTGACAAAATGGCTGCCAATGCCGATACCCGGGGGATTGAGCGCATCAACTACCTTGCCCTGCTGGCGCTCGGTACGTTCTATTTTCTCTGTGCCTTCCTGCCGATCTATTTCGGGGCGGATCACGCCAAAACCCTGATTGATGTACTCCCTGCCCGCTTAATTGACGGACTGGGTGTCGCGGGCGGCATTATGCCTGCCATCGGGTTTGCCGTTCTGCTGAAAATCATGATGAAAAATGCCTACATTCCTTATTTTATTCTGGGATTTGTCGGCGCGGCCTGGCTTCAGCTGCCGGTTCTGGCAATCGCTGCCGCCGCACTGGCGATGGCAATGATCGATTTCGTCCGCAAACCGGCAGAAAGCGAACCGGCACAACCGTCACACGAGGAATTTGAAGATGGCATCTGAAAAAAATCATTCATCTGCCGCAGAAGCGGAAACCTTACTGCCGGCAGACTGTAACCAGAACGTGTATGAAGATCAGAGCACCGGCGCGGAACTGACCCGCAAAGATATCAACCGGGTCGCGTGGCGCTCCCTGCTGTTACAGGCCTCCTTTAACTATGAGCGGATGCAGGCGGCGGGCTGGCTGTACGGTTTACTGCCCGCACTGAAAAAAATCCACACCAATCCGCGTGATCTGGCACGCTCCATGAAAGGCCATATGGGATTCTTCAATACCCACCCTTTCCTGGTGACCTTTGTTATCGGCATCATCCTGGCAATGGAACGCTCCAAACAGGATGTAAACAGCATCCAGAGCACCAAAATTGCGGTGGGTGCGCCGCTGGGCGGGATCGGCGACGCCATGTTCTGGCTGACCCTGCTGCCTATCTGCGGCGGTATCGGTGCCAGTCTCGCATTACAGGGCTCGATTCTCGGTGCTGTGGTGTTCCTGGTGATGTTTAACGTTGTGCACTTCGGGCTGCGTTTCGGCCTGGCGCACTATGCTTACCGGATGGGGGTTGCCGCCATCCCGCTTATCAAAGCCAATACCAAAAAAGTCGGCCATGCGGCTTCGATTGTCGGGATGACCGTGATCGGCGCGCTGGTGGCCACTTATGTGCGGCTCTCAACCACACTGGAGATTACCGCCGGTGATGCGGTGGTGAAATTGCAGAGTGATGTGATTGATAAGCTGATGCCTGCTTTCCTGCCGCTGGTATACACCCTGTCAATGTTCTGGCTGGTACGCCGTGGCTGGAGCCCGCTGCGCCTGATTGTACTGACCGTGGCGCTGGGTATTATCGGTAAATTCGCCCATTTCCTGTGATAAAAGGAGTCACTGATGCCGGGAATTATTTTATGTGGTCACGGGGGCTTTGCCTCCGGACTGGAAAAAGCCATGTTACAGATTATCGGGGAACAGGAGGATTTCGCGGCGGTTGATTTTCCGGCGGAATCCACCACCGCCCGCCTGACACAGGAACTGGAAGCCACACTGGCGCTGATGTCACACTGTGACAGTGTGATTTTCCTGACCGATATTCTCGGCGGTACGCCGTTCCGCGTGGCGGCCACCCTGTCACAGGGCCGGGAAGACCGCGAAGTGATCACCGGCACTAATCTGCAGTTACTGCTGGAAATGGCGCTGGAGCGGGATTCTCTCTCTCCGGCTGAGTTCCGCCGCGAAGCACTGGCCTGTGGTCACCGCGGATTAACCAGCCTGACAGACGAGTTACAACGCGAACGCTGCTGTGAAACTGAGGACGAAGGCATATGATTCAGCAAATCCGCGCCCGCCGTGTGCTGACAGAATACGGCTGGCGGGAAAATCAGGCGGTGACGGTATCAGACGGCATCATTACCGCTATCACGCCGCTGGCGGCAAAAGAAACACAGTTTGATGCAGAGCAGCTCTGCCCGGCTTACATTGATACCCATGTCCACGGCGGACAGGGTATGGATGTGATGGATGATAACCCGCAGGCGCTGAAAACCATTGCCGCTTTCAAAGCACAACAGGGCGTCGCCGCGTGGCTCGCCACCACGGTGACCGCCCCGCTGCCGGATCTGCGCAGCACCCTCGGGCGGATCGCCCGCTACTGTCAGCAGCAAACCACCACAGAGCCGGTGGCGGAAGTGCTCGGCAGTTATCTGGAAGGGCCGTATTTCACCCCGCAGAACAAAGGTGCGCACTCGCCGGAGCTGTTCCGTGAATTACAGATCAGTGAGCTGGACACGCTGATTACCGATGCGGCAGGCACACTGAAAGTAGTCGCACTGGCACCGGAAAAGCCGGAGGCGCTGAATGCCATCCGTCATCTGAAACGGCGCGGGCTGAATGTAATGCTCGGCCACAGTGCCGCCACCTATGAGCAGACTCTGGCGGCTCTCGATGCCGGAGCTGACGGGCTGGTTCACTGTTTCAACGGCATGACCGGCCTGCATCATCGCGAGCCGGGCATGGCAGGAGCAGGACTATCCGACCCGCGCGCCTGGCTGGAACTTATCGCTGACGGGCATCATGTCCACCCGGCAGTGATGCGGATTGTCTGTCAGTGCGCCGCACACCGCACGGTGCTGATCACCGATGCCATGCGGGCGGCCGGGCAGCCGGACGGCATTTATGATATCTGCGGCCATGATGTCACGATGAAAGCAGGCATTGTCCGGACGGCCTCCGGCGGCCTGGCGGGCAGCACCCTGGCACTGGATGACGCGGTCAGCCGGATGATTAGTGATACCGGCACGCTGCCGGAAACCGCCATCCGCATGGCGTCCCTGCAACCGGCACAACTGCTGGGGATCACCGCGACACACGGCAGTATCTCGGCGGGAAAACGGGCGCATTTCAATAACCTGAACAGTGACTGGCGGGTAACACAAACCTGGATCCACGGACAACCGGTACGCTGATTTCCTTTCATTCTGAGGTGCGGATCTCTCCGCGCCTTTCTTTTCCTTATGTTTATCCACCGGGTACTTTTACATAACTTACTAATAAACAATAGCTTAATCATTTCACTTGTGGCGCAAATCACACTTTTCGTTTTCTTTTCATTACTGCATTGATCCTTCGTTTTCCTTCCTGTAAATTGAAATGAAACCTCAAAACGAAACCAACTGAAAGGTAATGACGGATCGGGTGATCTTTTGATTCATTTCACTTTCGGCTGAACGTCATGTAAAGGATGAAGCTATGCACGACCCTCTTTCTGCCGCCACACCCCACTATTCCACCTGGACGGAAACGGAGATCCGCCAGCAACCTGATTGCTGGATGAGTGCATTACACTCAATCGACTCACAACGCGCACAGCTGGATGCTTTTCTGGCACCGCTGCTGGCTCAGGACAACCTGTGCATCATTCTGACCGGTGCCGGAACCTCCGCCTTTATCGGCGAGATGATTTCTCCCGTACTGCGCCGCCTGAACGGCAAAAGCGTCACGGCGATCCCGACAACCGATATCGTCACCAATCCGGCGGATTATCTGCCTGAGCAACAGCCGGTGCTGCTGGTCTCCTTTGCCCGTTCCGGTAACAGCCCGGAAAGTGTTGCCGCGTTTGACCTCGCTAATCAGTGTGTTGCCCGCTGCTCTCATCTGGTGATCACCTGTAATAAAGAGGGGCATCTGTATCAGCGCGTACAGGGAAGTGATAACGGTTTTGCTCTGCTGATGCCGCCGCAGACCAATGACAAAGCCTTTGCCATGACCAGCAGCATCACTTCAATGATGTGCAGCTGTCTCGCCGTCCTCGCCCCGCAGACGTTCAGCACAGACCGTTTTGCCGTTGTGGCGCAGCGGGCACGGGATATTCTCGCCGCTCACGGAAACTGCGGACAAATCCTGCCGGGTAATGATTCGTTTAAACGCGTGGTTTACCTCGGCAGCGGCAGCTTCCAGGGACTGGCGCGGGAATCCGCTCTCAAACTGCTGGAACTGACCGCCGGGCAAATCGCCGCCTTTTATGACACGCCGACCGGCTTCCGCCACGGCCCGAAATCTCTGGTCGACGGCGACACTCTGGTGGTTGTGTACATCTCAAACCAGCCTTACACCCGTCAGTATGATTTGGATTTGCTGGCCGAACTGCGCCGTGACCGGATCGCCAAACAGGTGGTCGCAATAGCCGATCTGCCGGATGACGCCATCAGCGCCGGGACACACTGCTATCTGCCTGCCGGTGATGCCCTCAGTGATACAGAACTGCTGTTCTGTTTCCTGCCGTATGCACAGTTATTTGCCCTCAGTCAGTCTGTCAGAACCGGGATCACACCGGATACCCCGTCTGCCAGCGGCACCGTTAACCGCGTTGTTCAGGGCGTGATTATTCACCCCTTCAATAACCAGAACACAGGAGCGTAATCATGGGGATCATCTCAACCAAATATCTGCTCACACATGCACAGGCCAATGGCTATGCGGTTCCGGCGTTTAATATCCATAACGCCGAAACTATTCAGGCCATTCTGGAAGCCTGTGCGGAACTGCGTGCACCGGTGATTCTGGCGGGCACGCCGGGCACCTTTAAACACATCAGCTTCCCGGAAATTTATGCACTGTGTGACGCCTATTCCCGCTCGTTTTCCATGCCGGTCGCGCTGCATCTTGACCACCACGAAACTCTTGACGATATCCGCACCAAAGTCGGCCAGGGCGTGCGCAGTGCCATGATCGACGGCAGTCATTTTCCGTTTGAGGAGAATGTCGCGCTGGTCAAATCCGTGGTGGATTTCTGTCACAGTCAGGATTGCAGTGTGGAAGCGGAACTCGGCCGTCTCGGCGGCGTTGAGGATGATATGGATGTGGATGCGGAAAGTGCCTTTCTGACCTCCCCGGATGAAGCGCGCCGTTTTGCACAACTGACCGGCATCGACAGCCTGGCAGTGGCTATCGGTACCGCTCACGGCCTGTATACCAGCCGTCCGAAAATTGATTTTGCCCGGCTGGAAAAAATCCGCAGTATTACGGATATCCCGCTGGTGCTGCACGGCGCGAGTGATGTGCCGGATGCGGATGTCCGCCGCACCATTGAGCTGGGGGTGTGCAAAGTCAATGTCGCCACCGAGCTGAAAATCGCCTTTGCCGGAGCGGTCCGCGCCTGGTTTGCGGAGAATCCGGACGGCAACGATCCGCGCTATTACATGCGGGTCGGTATGGATGCCATGAAAGCGGTGGTCCGCGATAAAATCAGGGTCTGTGGTGCGGAAGGTCAGCTTCTGTAACCCGTCAGGCGGCACTGTGTTCCCCCGCAGTGCCGCCTTTTTCATCTGCGAAAAAATAATAAAAAAACAACAATAAAAAATACTGTCCCGTAACACCCCTTAACCAATAAATTATAAAGAAGCTGAGGAGTACTCTACGATGTCGCAGGAAAAGTCGTTTAAATCCAAACTCTGGGAATTTTTTCAAAGTCTCGGGAAAACCTTTATGTTTCCCGTCTCGTTACTGGCATTCATGGGGTTATTACTCGGGATAGGCAGTTCGGTCACCAGTCCTTCCGCTATCAGCAGTTTTCCGTTTCTCGGTAATGAATTTGTTCAGCTGACCTTCGGCTTTATGGCGATGGTCGGCGGCTTTGCCTTTACCTATCTGCCGGTGATGTTTGCCATGGCTATTCCGTTCGGACTGGCAAACCGTAACAAAGCGGTCGGCGCCTTTGCCGGGTTTGTCGGCTATATGCTGATGAACATGAGCATCAACTATTACCTGACCGTCACCCACCAGCTTGCCGACCCGGCGATGATGAAGCAGGTCGGACAGTCTGTTGTGCTGGGGATCCAGACCCTCGAAATGGGCGTGCTGGGCGGGATTGTGGTCGGTGTTATCACCTATTTCCTGCATGAGCGGTTTCAGGATACGGTTCTGCATGATGCTTTCGCGTTTTTCGGCGGCATCCGTTTTGTGCCGATTATCACCGCGCTGACGCTGTCACTGGTCGGCCTCGCGATCCCGTTCCTGTGGAAATATGTCGCCATGGGCATTGCCGGGATCGGCCATATTATTCAGAGCACAGATGTTTTCGGCCCGTTCCTGTACGGCGTCGGCGTGCTGCTGCTCAAGCCGTTCGGGCTGCATCATATTCTGCTGGCGATGGTGCGTTTTACCCCGGCCGGGGGCACGGAATTTGTTGACGGTTATGAAGTCGCCGGGGCACTGAATATTTTTTATGCCGAACTGAAAGCCGGTCTGCCGTTCAGCCCGCATGTCACCGCGTTCCTGTCACAGGGCTTTATGCCGACCTTTATCTTTGGTCTGCCTGCGGTCGCTTATGCTATCTACCGCACCGCGAAACCGGAGAACCGTCCGGTGATCAAAGGGTTATTACTGTCCGGGGTACTGGTTTCCGTCGTGACCGGAATTTCCGAGCCGATTGAATTCCTGTTCCTGTTTATCGCACCGGTGCTCTATATCTTCCACATTATTATGTCCGGTCTTGCCCTGCTGGTGATGGCACTGCTCGGCGTGACTATCGGGAACACTGACGGCGGGATTCTCGATCTGCTGATCTTCGGCATCATGCAGGGAACGGCCACCAAATGGTATCTGGTGTTCCCGGTCGGGATTATCTGGTTCGCTATCTACTTCTTTGTCTTCCGCTGGTACATTCTGAAGCATGATGTCAAAACGCCGGGCCGTGAAGATGCCGCTGACGGTGCCGAACAGGCGGTGAAAGCCAATACAAAAGCACGCGGCAAAGCCAAATACGATCACAACCTGATCCTCACCGCACTCGGCGGCAAAGAGAATATTGATTCGCTGGATAACTGTATCACCCGTCTGCGTCTGGTGGTGAAAGATATGGACAAGGTGGATCAGAAAACCCTGAAAGAAGCCGGTGCCCTCTCTGTGGTGGTACTGGATGCCCACAGTGTGCAGGTAATTATCGGCCCGCAGGTGCAGAGTGTGAAATCCGGCATTGAAGCTTTAATTTAACAGGAACTGAGCATGTACGATTTTGATGAAATAATTGAGCGCAAAAGTGACCGCTGCCGGAAATGGGATCATCAGTATGTCTGTTCCCGCTTCGGGGAGGTCCCGCAGGATTTCATTCCGCTGTGGATAGCGGATATGGATTTCAAATCCCCGCCGGCGGTGATTGAGCGGTTCACGCAGGTGGCACAGCACGGTACCTTCGGCTACACCTGGTGCTTTGATGAATTTTACGATGCGGTGGTCCGCTTCCAGGCAGAGCGCCATCAGGTCACGGTTCTGCGGGAGTGGGTGACACTCAGTTACGGTACGGTTTCCACCCTGCACTATCTGGTGCAGGCATTCTGTCAGCCGGGCGACTGTGTGATGATGAATACACCGGTGTATGATCCGTTCGCCCATGCTGTGACCCGGCAGAATGTTACCGTGCTGACCAATCCACTGGTGGCGCGGGATAACCGCTATCACCTTGATTTTGACCATATTGAGGCGCAGATGCGCGAACACCGGCCGAAAGTCTGGCTGTTCTGCTCGCCGCACAATCCGTCCGGCCGTATCTGGACGGCGGCGGAAATAAAACAGGTCTCGGATTTGTGTCTGCAATACGGTGTGCTGCTGGTGATTGATGAAGTGCATGCGGAACATGTGCTGTATGGCAGCTTCACCGGCTGTCTGCGCCCGGGATGTGCAGCGCCGGAGAATCTGATCCTCCTGACCTCACCGAACAAAGCCTTTAACCTCGGCGGGCTGAAAACCTCTTACAGCATCATTCCCGACCCGGCACTGCGGGCACAGTTCCGCCGTCAGCTGGAGAAAAACTCCATTACCTCACCTAATCTGTTCGGGGTATGGGGCATTATTGAGGCTTACAACAACAGCACGGACTGGCTGGATGAGCTGAACAACTACCTGAGAGGCAATGCGGATTATCTGACACAGGCCGTTGCAGAGCATTTCCCTGACTGGCAGATGATGCAGCCGGAATCCTCTTACCTCGCCTGGGTGAATATCAGCGCCACCGGACGCACAGCGACAGAACTGACACTGGATTATGCCCGGCAGACCGGCGTGGTGGTTGAGGACGGCAGTCATTATGTGGCGGATGGTGAACAGTATCTGCGGATTAACTTCGGTACGCCGCGCGCACTGCTGGCGGAAGCGGTAAATCGTCTGAAAAACGCCCGGTAACAGAAAAAAATTGGCGACCTTGCTGTATTCCGTCAACAGGGTCGCCATAATTACCGATGTTTTACCTTGTACTGACAACACTTAACTGCTCTGATTTGTCATGCGCACTGCAGTGAAAGTCCGTTTTCATCAGAGCATCGGGGCATGACACCTGTCCGCTCTTACTTCCTTGTAACGGTAAATTCCTTTTACCGTTCCCTTCCCGGGGTAAATCCTTTTATTACCTGTGATGATAAAACACAGGCTCCCTGATAATACATCCGTGTGGTAAGTCCGTTTACACCGGGCAACCTTGTCCGGTAACATCCGTTTATGTCCCCGCGGGATATATCCGTTATCCCGCTAAATCATTAAAAAATAATTCCTTTATTTTTTTAAGATAATAACGAGTCAGTCAGGTTATATTCGCATCCTTGCGGGCATATTAACTTATAACACTCCGGTTATAAGAAACATCTGTAATAACTGCATTTTTTAATATTTTCAGTGAGATATCTGAAGATTAATTTACAGTTCACGCCGGGCGTGAGTTATAAAACAACATCCCGATACTTAATTAAAACTGAGAATAATAACGTAAACACAATTTCAATTTACATTTAAAAAACACAAAGACCAATAAGAAAATGCTCAGTTTAAAACAAGGAATATATTTACCAGAAAGAAAATAAACATAACTCAGTCCCTATTGAAGTTAAAAATTATCATCATAAAATATATCGTCAATAAGAAATGGATTAGCTTTATGCGTAAATAGCTTGATTTTTCACCTCATTCCTTTTATTAGTATTTCTTCTTTTGTTTATGACATAAAAAAATGATGAACTATGCAAACACACAATAAAACACCGCGTTATTAATACAAACAGACAAAAAATCCGGACGAGCATGTCATATGATTATTTTGATAAAATTTAAGGCCAAATTATTTTATATGATACTGCCGTATTTTTAGGATAATACTCATCTCATGAATAATCCGCAATTTCATCAAAATACATACAACACATTGATTATAAAAATCATATTTATAACCTGACTATACCGGAATTATTTACCCTGAACAATAACATGCCGATGATATAACAAAAAAAACAACATGAAAACATTAATTTACATAATAAATATCAGCAAAATAACGTAATTCACTTTTACCTTTGCCGGTTTATTTAAGATAATTGCACATTCTTAATTAGCATTCATAATTTAATAAACTAATTTCTAATATAATTCCATTAACAAAAAATGGAAATATCTTATTTAAATAAAATTTAATTAACGCGATAGTCACTCTGCAGGGTATCTGCATCTCCTTCCGGCGTAAAGGTTCCGGAGGGATACCATTATCACTGCCGTTTCATTATCAAAATGAGATGATATCATTCTCATACTGTACAAACCCTGTTCACTCTGCTTTTCTCCCGCCCGGCTGACCGGTACGGAAAGCCTTTCGCAAATCCCCGGTGACACGTTTCACAAATCGCAGATGATTTAAGAGATCTCTCACATTTTTATTTCTTTGTCGCGCCGCTGGTTCAGTTATTGCTTTATTCCCTGTACCAAACGATCCGCTGAGGCCGACGTATGACCTCTCATTCCATTTATTATAAAGGAGAGAAGGATGTCAGATCTCAATCATCCAACCTCTGATCTAATCTATCAGCTGGACGACAAGCCCCCGTTTTTCCAGGCCCTTCTTGGTGCGGTAACCCATTTATTGGCCCTGTTTGTTCCGATGGTGATGCCTGCCCTGATTGTGGGCAAAGCCCTGGATTTATCCGCCGATACCACAGCTTATCTGGTTTCTATGGTTATGATTGCCTCCGGCATCGGCACCTGGATACAGGTTAACCGCTACGGGCCGATGGGCTCCGGCCTGTTATCCATTCAGTCCGTCAACTTCTCATTTGTGACTGCCATGATTGCCATCGGCACCGCCATGCGCAGTGACGGGATCCATGAAGAACTGATTTTGTCCTCTCTGCTCGGCGTCTCTTTCGCCGGTGCTTTCCTGGTTGTCGGTTCCTCTTTTGTGCTGCCTTATCTGCGCCGGATAATCACCCCGACTGTCAGCGGCGTGGTGGTGCTGATGATCGGCCTGAGCCTTATCAAGGTCGGGATTATCGACTTCGGCGGCGGTTTCTCCGCCAAATCAGCCGGCACATACGGCAACTATGAAAATATCGGTGTGGGATTACTGGTCCTGCTGGTGGTGATCGGCTTTAACTGCTGCAAGAGCCCGCTGCTGCGGATGGGCGGGATCGCCATTGCCCTGGTGGCAGGCTACATTGCCTCGCTGTTCCTCGGGCTGGTGGATTTCAGCACCTATCAGAACACCGCGTTTATTACGGTGCCGGTGCCGTTTAAATTCGGCTTCTCATTTAATTTCACCCACTTCCTGGTGGTTGCCATTATTTATATCCTCAGCGTGCTGGAAGCGGTCGGCAACCTGACGGCGACAGCTATGGTGTCCAATCAGCCGATTAAAGGTGAGGTGTACCAGAACCGGCTGAAAGGCGGTGTAATGGCGGATGGTGTGGTGTCCGTTATCGCGTCAGCCCTCGGCTCACTGCCGCTGACCACCTTTGCCCAGAACAACGGTGTGATCCAGATGACCGGTGTGGCTTCCAGTTATATCGGGCGTTTCATTGCTGTGATCCTGGTGTTCCTCGGCCTGTTCCCGAGTATCGGCTGGTTCTTTACCACCATTCCGGCACCGGTACTGGGCGGGGCAATGACACTGATGTTCTCCATGATTGCCATTGCCGGGCTGCGCATTATTATCTCCAACGGCCTGCGCCGCCGCGAAACCCTGATTGTGGCAACATCCCTGGGTCTCGGGCTGGGTGTTTCTTATGACCCGCAGATCTTCAGCATCCTGCCGCCGTCTTTATATATTCTTGCCGAGAACCCGATTTGTGTCGGCGGTCTGACGGCGATTATCCTGAATCTGCTGATCCCTGTCGGACAACCGCGTGGTGCGGCCAATGAAGAAGAACCGGACATGCTGGCTGACGAGCTGGAAGCCATGCTGGATATCCCGGATGCAGAGCGTGATCTGCCGGATATGGCCATGAGTGCGGAGAACAAACGCGTTATCTGACCCCTCTGATTTCTGCCCGTAAAAAAACCGCGATAATCATTATCGCGGTTTTGTTTTACTGCTCTCTGTTATGCGTTACTGACCATCGCCTGCGGTGACTGTGCCTGTTCATCGAACATACTCAGCATCTCGCGGGCGGCCTGACGACCGGCAGCCATAGCGGTGACCACCAGATCCGCGCCGTGCACCGCATCACCGGAAGCAAAGATTTTCGGGTTGGTGGTCTGGTTACTCATGCGGCCGTTGCCGCCGGTTTTAATTTGTCCCCATTTATCCAGCTGGACATTATAACCGCTGAGCCACGGCATCGGATGAGACTGGAAGCCGAACGCCATAATCAGCACATCCGCATCAAGGATAAATTCAGAGCCTTCCACTGGTTTCGGACGACGGCGGCCATCCGGCCCCGGTTCACCGAGTTGTGTGCGGATAAGCCCGATACCGCTGACGGCTCCCTGCTCAGTGCGGTCAATAAACTGCGGCTGCACGTTATAAAGGAATTCCACACCCTCTTCACGGGCGTTGATCACCTCTTTCTTCGAGCCCGGCATACTGGCCTCGTCACGGCGGTAGGCGCAGATAACACTCTCAGCACCACGGCGGACAGCAGTACGGACACAGTCCATCGCAGTATCACCGCCGCCGAGCACCACCACTTTTTTCCCTTCCACATCAATCCACGGATATTCATCCGCCACCGGCAACCCCATCACTTCGCGGGTACTGGCGATCAGGAACGGCAGTGCCTGCACCACGCCCGGGGAATCTTCATGTTCCAGCCCGGCTTTCATCATGCCGTAGGTGCCGACACCCAGCAGTACTGCATCATACTCGCTCATCAGGCGGCTGAACGGGATATCTTTGCCGACTTCACAGTTCAGATGGAAGGTGATCCCCATATCCGTGAAAATCTGCCGCCGCTGTGCCATCAGCTGTTTGTCCAGCTTGAACGGCGGGATCCCGAAGGTCAGCAGTCCGCCGATTTCCGGATGGCGCTCAAACACCTCAGCTTTCACCCCGGCACGGGTCAGCACATCCGCACAGCCCAGCCCGGCCGGTCCGGCACCGATAATCGCGACACGTTCCGGACGCGGAACCACATCCTCCGCCACAGACGGACGCCAGCCCATCTCAAAGGCGGTATCTGTGATATAGCGTTCGATGTTCCCGACAGTGACCGCGCCGCCGTGGTTACGCAGCGTACAGCGGCTTTCACACAATCTGTCCTGCGGGCAGACACGGCCGCAGATTTCCGGCAGCGAACTGGTTGAGTTACTCAGCTCCGCCGCCTCAATAATTTTGCCTTCACGCACCAGACGGACGAAATCCGGAATAGCGTTATGCAGCGGGCATGACAGGTTACACATCGCCTTTTGTGAGCAGTACAGACAGCGCTCACTTTCATAACCGGCACACTGTTCATTCAGCCCGATATAGATTTCGCCGAAATGATTTTTACGCAGGGCCGCACTCTGTTTCTTTGTTCCTTCACGCGGCGGACGTTTGAGGATCTCAAAACGGATTTCCGACTGACGCGCCTGGTTGTATGCACCGGTGGCTGCCCGCATCAGGCGGTCATTGCGCAGGATCACCAGTTTGTGTTCATCCAGGATGCTGAGTGCGCTGGTCGGGCAGTTAGCCACACACGCGGGCGACCCGCCGGTGGTATCACATAAATCGCATTTCTGCGCCAGTTCGTGCGAGTGATCGAACGTCATCACCATTTCCATCGCCCCGAACGGGCAGACCAGCACACAGCTTTTACAGCCGATACATTTTTCCTGATCCAGTTTGACTATATTGTCCGCCACATACAGGGCATCCACCGGGCAGGCAGCGGCACAGGGGGAGTCTTCGCACTGGCGGCAGGTGACAGCGAGGCTGTCACTCTCTTTGAACATGACACGGATACGGGGGGCGTAATCACGGCTGTCATGTGGCCAGTGGTGATCATTATGCGCGACAACGCAGGCAATTTCGCAGGCGTGACACCCGATGCATTTCTGGCTGTCCGCAACTATACATTTGTTCATGTTCACCTATCGCTTTCCGGGTTTTCGGTATTGGTAACCATGCAATAACCGGGCACATTCGGCCCTTCTTTGTCGGTTTTATGGTCATTTTGCGGGGCGGGTCAAATTCTGCGGATGCAGGAAGGCAATAACACACGCGCAACAGGGCTACCGGATTTTTTTTACTTTAACGGGGAGCGGGATTTGTTTTTTTGACCTGACGCGGTCTTAAGCGGAATAAAAAAAATTGAATCGTATCAGCTGGTAACAGACGCTTCCTTTATAAGGAAGCGTCTGTAAATACCGGACATTCATCTGAACCGGTCAGACACCCGGTGCCACGGCCAGACCGATAAACAATCCGGCAATAGTGGCACTCATCAGGTTGGATAATGTCGCCGCCAGCAGTGCGCGGATCCCGACACGGGCGATATCAGATGCCCGCTCCGGCGCAACCGCACTGAACGCCCCGACCACTACCGCAATCGAGCCGAAGTTGGCAAAACCGCATAAGGCAAAGGAGATCACTGCAATCGTTTTGGCATCCAGTGTGCCGTCGTGTAAATGCGGGGAGAAATCCACATAGGCCACGAACTCGTTGATCGCCAGTTTTTCGCCGATCAGGCTGCCTGCCAGCGCAATGTGCTCACTGCTCACGCCCATCAGATACGCCAGCGGTGAGAAAATATAGCCGAACAGGCTTTGCAGACTGACGCCCTCAAAACCCATAACGCCGCCGAGGCCGCCAATCAGGCCGTTAATCAGGGCAATCAGCGCCACAAACGCCAGCACCACCGTTGCCACGCCGACAGCAATCTTCAGCCCGAGCATCGCACCGCCTGCCGCCGCCTCAATAATACTGGCCGGTCGTTTTTCACTAAAGGAGATTTCGGTGAATTCCACGGTGGATTCCTGTGTCGCCGGACTTAACATCCGCGCAAACAGGATCCCGCCCGGAATCGCCATCAGAGACGCCGCCAGCAGATATTCAATCGGCACACCCAGTCCGGCGTAACCCACCAGCATTGACCCGGCAATGGAGGCCATGCCGCTGCAAATCACGGTGAATAATTCATTGTTATTCATCCGGCTGACAAAGGGTTTCAGTACCGCCGGTAACTCATTCTGACCGAGGAAAATGGTGGTCACCGCAGCAAAGGACTCGATCTTGCTGATTTTCATGGTCTTCTGGAAGACATACGCCAGAACGTTGATCACCCAGCGCATAATGCCGAGGTAATACAAAATCGCGATCAGAGAAGTGATAAAGATAATGGCCGGTAAAACGCGGAATGCGAAGATAAACCCGGCTCCGTCAAATAACACGTCCATTTTCGGACCAACCAGGCTGCCGAAAATAAAGGAACTGCCCGCGTCACTGTAGGCAATAACGTTGTTCACACCCGACGCGATGGTCTGAATAAACCATTTCCCCGCCGGGATATACAGCATGATGGCACCGAGTGCCACCTGTAACAGCAGTGCCGCGCCGACAGTGCGCAGACTGATTTTCCGTTTATTCACCGAAAAAAGAAATGCTATCAGTAATAAAACGCCGATCCCCGCCAAACTCCGTAATAAATCCATAATCCGGCCCCGTAGTTATTATACTCATCAGTTGTATGCTGCAATGCCCGGTAAAGGCTGATTGTGAGATCAGCACCTTACCGGGTCAGGTATTTCATTCGTTGTTATGACCGGTAACCGGTCAGCCGCTTACAGTTGCTGATAAGCGGAGGCGATACGGGCAGCCAGTTTCGCGTTGTTGAACACCAGTTCAATGTTGGAGTTAACACTGTTACCGCCGGTCAGCTCTGCCACACGGGCCAGCAGGAACGGCGTGCTTGCTTTGCCGTTAATGCCCTGCTCATCCGCTTCGCGCACAGCCTGTGCGATCGCGCTGTTGATGGTTTCTTCCGGCATGGCAAACTCATGCGGGATCGGGTTGGCAATTACCATGCCGCCGTTCAGCCCGGTCGCCCACTTGGCGTGCAGTGCTTTTGCCACGGTTTCCGGGGTTTCCATGCGGATAGTGACCGGGAATTCGCTTTCACGGCAGAAGAATGCCGGTAATTTATCCGTCTGATAGCCGACAACCGGTACGCCGTAGGTTTCCAGATATTCTGTGGTCAGCCCCAGATCCAGGATAGATTTGGCACCCGCACAGACAACCGCCACATTGGTTTGTGCCAGTTCCTGTAAATCTGCTGAGATATCAAAGGTGTGTTCCGCACCACGGTGCACACCGCCGATCCCGCCGGTGGCAAAAACAGCAATCCCGGCCATTTCCGCGATAATCATGGTGGAGGCAACGGTCGTCGCACCGTGAATGCCCTGTGCAATCACAAACGGCAGGTCGCGGCGGCTCACTTTCATCACCTTGTGGCCTTCTTTGCCGAGCATCTCAATCTCATCATGAGACAGACCCGCTTTCATGCGGCCGTTAATGACCGCAATCGTAGCCGGGATCGCACCGTTGTCACGGATACGCTGTTCAACTTCCAGTGCCATTTTCACGTTGTCCGGATACGGCATGCCGTGAGAAATAATGGTGGATTCCAGTGCCACAACCGGCTTTTTCTCCGCGAGCGCCTGTGCAACCTCAGGGGAAATATCCAGATATTCTGCGTTCAGTTGTTGAGTTTTCATGCTTGTGATTCCATTAGTTTGTGAACACTGTCTTTTGACAGACCGGGATTATTTGTCAGCTCGCTGGCGAGCGTCAGGGCGGAGCAGCCCTGGGAAAAACGGATACTCTGTGACAGCGGCTCGCCTTCGAGCCAGCAGCGGGCAAGGCCTGCCATCATGGCGTCACCGGCACCGGTCACATTGACAATGTGGACACTGAACGGCTTCGACCAGCCGTTTTCACCGCCCGCCTCGCTGTAATAAACACCTTCGCCGCCCATACTCAGGGCAATGCGCTGTACCCCCTGCTCATGCAGGGCATTGGCGGCACGCACCACATCCTGTTTGTTTTCCACTTTGATACCGGTGAGAATTTCCGCCTCAAAGCGGTTCGGTTTCAGGGTGTGGATATGACTGAGCCACGGCTTGATTTTGTTTGCTTTGAACGCGGAAACGGTATCGACAAAGACCGGTACATTGCCCGCATTGGTAAACAGCCACTCCAGCGCGCCTTCTGACAGATTGCAGTCCGCCACCAGCACACCGGCGTGCCGGATCAGGTCGCGGGAGGTTGCCAGTAACGCCGGGGTCAGTTTTTCCAGGATGCGCATGTCATTGATCGCGGTGATCATTTCACCCTGCGGATCCAGCAGTGACAGGTAGGTGGAGGTGGTTTCCCCGTGCAGGCGGTGCAGATTACTGACATTCACACCGGCCAGTTTTGCCTGCTCATACAGGGTGTTACCGTAGAAATCATCACCGATAACGGAGATAAAATGAGACTCACAGCCCAGCAGGGCAATATTCTGGGCGATATTGCGCCCGACCCCGCCGGGTGAACATTTAATGTGACCGGGATTAGAATCTTCATACACCAGATTCAGGTCAGAATAACCACAAACATCCATATTGGCTGAACCGACAGTCACCACATAGCGGTGCTCGGAGAGGATGTATCCTTTACCCTTGATGTAGCCTTTATTCATCAGATTCATGATATGTCCGGCCACCGCAGAGCGGCTGATACCTAATACACCGGCCAGTTCCTGCTGCGGAATGAGCGGGTCACGCCGGAGGATCTGAAGGATTTGTTTTTCTCGACTGGTCATAAGCGGACACTTGTTGGTTATTAAACATGTGCTTGTTTTATTTTTTGTCCGCTACAAAGTAAAGCGCTGAAATAAAGATTTCGCCGGAATTTAAGGGATGATCGTAAAATGAGGAGAGTGCGTTTTCAGCAGAAAAACCGGAGGGAGATCATGTTTTTTATATCTTCAAAAATAAAATAAAAAACACAAAATAATAACCATCAAAAAAAGAGGATTTAATTAAAAATAATTTTCATATCTATCAATCTGTTATGTGCGGGTTGTTATATAAGCAAACATCTGTTTGTTTTCATGACCTTAGAATAACAACGCTGAAATGCGCCCTTTATCGTTACATAAATACCGTGACTAATATCAAATAAATAAGCCTGAAATAAAAACAAAAAAGACCTGATGTTTATTGCGGAAAATCTGTTTAATCTGGCTTGCTGAATCGCTTATTCTTATTTTATTTTGAACTGACACGATTAATCAAGCTTTATATTCATCTGTTAATGAAATAACAAAACAGCCCGGAAACAATCTCTGTTTCCGGGCTGCCGGCTTTATATTGCTGTGCAGCTTTGCTGTCAGTGGTGCAACATTTCGTGAACGATATCTTTTCCGCTCATCGTATAAGGATAATAGGTCGGCCAGTTATCCAGTTGAGTCAGGAGTGCCTCCTGGGACTCATTGCCCATATACAGGTGGAAATGACCCGCTTTTTCCGGTGCAATGATATGGTCGCTGAACTGGATATATTTCGGTGCATGACTGTTTTTATCTTTGCACTCAAACAGATAACGTGCCCCTTTCTTGCCGGAAGTGTAATTCAGGATCCGGTAACCGGCATACTGATACTCACACTGATCCACCTTATCCCCGCGATGGAATTCGATGATATTATTTTCAATACCAATCATATCCACATCGGTTTTATATCCCTTTGTATAATAAGCGCGATACTCTTCTGCCGTTTTATCGCCGTTCTTCGCGGCTTTCGCCTGCATCACCGGGTCCAGCTCGCCGCTGGCCAGGTAAGGCTCAACAGACTGCCAGACGCCATCCCAGTCGCTCAGTTGCCGGTCTTTGACATCCTTATCAGCAAAAATCCCTTCTGCGGCCTTGCGCTGTGCTTCTGTCTGCGGTTTGTCGTGATGGTGTCCGTGTGCTGCTGCCGCACCGCTGAATAATCCCGCCAGTAACAGTAACGGGAGAACTGATTTAGCTGTCATAATCACCCCTGTACGGCTTTAAAACGCGGGTTGGACTTACAAATCACATAGATACGGCCGCGACGACGGACAATTTTACAGTCCGGATGACGCTGTTTCGCACTTTTCAGTGAACTTAATACCTGCATCGGTTTTTCCTCTTCTTTTAATGTACAAAACGCCCGAAGCGCTTGGCAAAACGGGCCACATTCCCTTCCTGAGAGTGTGTTTTCTGTTTGCCGGTATAGAACGGATGAGAATGAGATGAGACATCCAGAGTGACATAAGGATAAGTCTGCCCTTCAAACTCAATGGTTCTTTCCGTTCTGATAGTGGATCCGACTTTGAAATACACGTCTGCTGCGGTGTCGTGGAAGATGACTGTCCGGTAATCCGGATGAATATCGGGTTTCATGGTCGCCTCACTTTGTTATGTTATAATATAACAATAATGATTTTTATCGCGGTTGACCACTATTTTTTAACCCTGATTTTTATACGGGAAAGGAGTACGATCGCGGAAAAAAAGGAAACATAAATCAGATCAAAAGGATATAAAAACGGGCAGCCACCGGTGAATACGGGGGCTGCCCGGGAGAAGCACAACGGTCAGGAATCAGCTCTCTGCCAGAAAGTCCTTATCCTCCAGAACCCGCAGCGGCTCGATATCACTCTCTTTTTTGATAACCAGAGACGGATCCGAACGCAGGCAGACACCGCCGTAGTGACCGCCGACGGTAAAAGCGCACATCTGGATATAGCGGCCTGCCACTTTCGGTAAACACCAGAGCTGCTGATAAACGTTTTCCTGCTCACCGAAACGGCCGCAGGTTTCATCCAGCACTTCGTCGCGGTGATCCACCAGCCCGATATTGCTGCCGCAGCGTCCGGCGATCGGTTTAACCGCATAACCGGTCCGGCGCAGTTCGTCGCTGAGTTCAAATTCTGTATCCAGCAGATAAGGATGATGCGGGAACAGCGACCACAGGATCGGCAGAATCGCTTTGTTGCCCGGGATCACCGTCCACAGTGGCTCAAATACACGGATTTCCGGGCGCAGCAGCACATCAATCAGCCGCACATCATCTCCATGACGCGGATGGCCGGTACGGATAGGCAGTGCGGAGTATGTCCGGTCGCTTTCACTTTCCTGACGCAGTTGTTCCAGCGCCGTTTCCCACGCCCAGGTTTTCCAGACACATTTAAGCACGCGCCCTTCACCGTCGATGACCTGTCCGCTTTCGTTCCAGCTCAGTTCATCCAGCCCGTGAATGACCCGGTATCCGTACCCTGCCGCCGTGATGGCCCGCGCCATATTGAGGGCGTGATAATCTTCCTCGCTGTCTTTATCCTGCATAATATGGATAAACGGCTTGGCCGAGGTGTGTTTCCAGATATCCGCCAGCATTTCTGACAGGCGTTCCCCCGGATCCCAGCCTTCGGTCAGCCCGCCCTGTTTCGCCCATTTATTAATAATCACCCCGGTTTCTGCATGACAGGAGGCAGAATCCGCATTGTATTCATACACTTTCAGACCGCGCTCATCCATGCAGAAATCCAGCCGGCCGGTCACCATATCGTGACGCCGGTTCTGCCAGGAGAGCCGCAGTCTCGGCCAGAGGATTTCCGGGATATTGAATAATTTAAGCAGATTATCATCTTTCAGCACTTTTTCCGTGGCGTGCAGGTACATCAGATGGACTTCGTTGGTTGCCTGCATCAGTGCATTTTCGGCAGTCTCTGAAATGGTGAAATATTCATGCGGATCCGCATTCAGATTGTGGCCGTGATTGGCTTTGACATAGGCTTTTTCCATCGGATCCGATTCATCCAGCCATTTACCGGTGAAATCGGCTTTCTCATCCAGACGGGCAGCATGCAGTGTCATCAGCGCAGGATCCACCGCCGGCTCTGTCCAGGCATACTCATCATCAATTGTCTGGATCATCCAGCCGAGGATCTGTGTATCCGTGAAAGTATCTGACAGGGTGTAATAACCGTCTTTGACATGCATCGGCAGCTCGCGGGTCCACTGCTGACCGCGCGGCAGTTTATGGTGGATGACGTTCTGCTCCACAATCCGGACTTTATCCGCACACACCTGGGTTATCACCGCCACATGACCGGTGCGTTTAAATTCGCCCCCTTCCTGCCAGATAAGCAATGCCCCCGCTACCGGCGCCTGCTGGCATCCGTTTTTAAACGCACGCAGCGGCAGAATACTGTCATCCACCACATGACGCAGAAAACGCAGGGAAAAAATCTCGTACGCCATACCGACATCGGTAAACACCACACCGTAATTGAGATACAGGAAGCGGCGGGCAAATTCCACACACTGCCATTTGTATCCCATATATTCATTTCCGATATAACTGCGGAAGGAAATATCATCCTCTTTCTCTGCTTCCGTGATGGTATCGTAGTCAGAGGAATAGATAGCCACACCGCCGGGCGCATAGCCCAGTAATGTGCCGAAAGGTTCATGCTCCGTGATGATTCCACTCATAGTACGGCCTTACTGATATGATTTAGATTGCCAATAATTGTGCTTACTGATAATCCAGTATACGCCCGTCCATAAAAAAACACCGATGCTTTTCTGCATCGGTGTCAATCACCACTCCGGGTTATGCTTAGTGAGTCAGATCACGTTGCCGGGCTTTCTTTTTTCGGATGATAACCATTAAAGAACAGGTTCAGGATCACCGCACTGACAGTGGCCAGCAGGATCCCGCTGTGCAGCAGCGGCTGTAAGAACATCGGCAGTTTGGCAAAGAAATTACCGGAAAGTGTCGGTGTCAGCCCGACCCCCAGGCTTATCGCCACAATATAGAGATTGTAATTATTGCCACTGTAATCAACACGGGACAGAATGCGGATCCCTGTCGCCAGTACCATGCCGAACATCACCAGCCCCGCCCCGCCGAGCACAAACTGCGGAATAGAGGCAATCACCACCGCCATTTTCGGCAGCAGACCAAAGATGATCAGGATAAATCCGGAGACTACACACACCCAGCGGCTGTGGACTTTTGTCACGCCCACCAGCCCGACGTTCTGGGAAAATGAGGTATGCGGGAAACTATTGAACAGACCACCGATAACTGTCCCGATCCCGTCCACCCGCAGTCCGCGCACAATGTCATCTTTTCCGACCGGACGGCCGACGATTTCCCCGAGCGCCAGGAACATCCCCATCGATTCAATAAAGACAATCAGCAGCACCACACTGAGGGTGATAATGGAAATCGGCTCAAACGTTGGTGTTCCCAGCGCCATCGGGGTAACCAGTTTGAACCAGGGCGCATCCGCATAGCCGTCGAAACTGACCTCATTGCACATCAGCGACAACACAAAACCAAAGATAATCCCCAGTAATACCGAGATATTACAGAGAAAACCCTTACAGAATTTGGTGATAAACAGGATAGACAGCAGAACCGCAAATGAGATACCGAGGTAGAGCGGATGACCATATTCCGGGTTACCTTTACCCCCGGCAGCCCAGTCGATCCCCACCTGCATGATACTCAGCCCGATAGAGGTGATCACAATACCGGTGACCATATTGGGGAAAAGCGGCATCAGTTTTCCCATCAGCGGGACTATCAGCGTTGTCAGTACCCCCGCCGCAATGGTGGCGCCGAAAATCCCCATCAGGCCGATATCCGGGTTGGCACCGATAGCCAGCATCGGCGTCACCGCCGCGAACGTCACAGACATAATCACCGGCAGACGGATACCGGCAAATTTCCCGATACCAATACACTGCAACAGTGTCACGATACCACAGCAAAACAGATCCGAACTGATAAGCAGTGTCACCACTTCCTTGCTCAGCCCCAGCCGGTCACCGATAACCAGCGGTACCGCTACTGCACCGGCATACATCACCAGTACGTGCTGTAATCCCAGCATCATCAGTTTTCCCGCAGGTAATATTTCTTCAACTTCGTCAATAACGGGCTTAACCGGTTCCTGTGCTTGATCCACACTATGATTGCTCATGAAACAGACTCCCTTACAACCGGGACTCCCCGGCTTCGATTCGAAGATCTCGGAAAATGACCCCTGGCGTCAGGGTGTCTCACTATGATGACGAACCCAGCCTGGGTATCTGTTCATCATTTAAACGATTGAGCAAAATTCAGACCAGCGCGATTTTTTATCAGCATAAATGCTGTGTTTCGTGACCGGATTCCGGTTTTTTGACGAATTTTGCCATTAAAAACGAGATACCCGCCGCATTTTTATTACCCCTGTGAAATGTAATTTTTCAGGACTCACGGCATGACAATCGATTGCCTTCTCAATTTAATAATCCCGGTTATCACATTGATAGCCGTGTATCACCGTATATTTCACCGGAACCGGCAGCCCGGGAGCCCGGCCCCCCTGCTCCTCATTGCGGACACGCGCCAGAAACTCACCGACAGCCGGTTCATCATAGTCTCCCGGCCACTGATACTGTTCATACCCGTTGTTATTAAACTGAAACCGGGGTTTCAGGAGAACTGATTCCCGCAGCGGAGAGTAATATCGTTATCCGGGAACACCAGAAAATAATATTTGATACCATACTCAGGTGTCTGATTATCCATTTATCCGCAACCTTTATGTACAGAACCACACATTTATCATCACAGAGAAAACTGAAAGCACCGAGATAAAACGCGTCTTTCTTTTCTGATACCGGGACAACAAAGTACCATGGGATTTGCTTTGTAATCACTCTATTGTTAAGCGATTGATTGATATTTAATTGGCTTCACTGGCGGCTAATACGCTGAATTACTTGATTACCTTTAATTTTATTTCTTCCCGAACCATTTTCCAACCCTGAAAAAATTGTCTTTATTTTCATAATAAGCAGCCATTTATCAATATAAGAAAATCGCTCTGATAATTAACAGAAAAACCTCACAATTAAATAAGAAACTGAATACTCTTACTTATAAATATCTATTGTTTAAATATCCGCCGGACACTTAAAGTTTTTCAGTATTTTATTAACCGGCTTTTCTTTATAATTTAATTCGTTGATATTTATATTGAGCTTTTTCCATCCAGTGCAGCAGCGCCCATTCGCCCATATCTGAACCATTAAATATTGGTAATGATCATGCTATCGGAGCAGTAACTGAGCCAGGATGCAAAGCCTGCATAACCTGCCGGGATTCCGTTCGCGGTTTTACAAATCTCACAGACGGACGGGATGCTGTCTCATATATAGCTTCGGCACAGGCTTCCGTCACAATCGTCACTGATGAACATCCCGTTAAAAATTCAATCAGTTTGGTTCGCGTGAATTTTTTGTGCAACAACGCTTTGCATGATGGCCTCTCCTGAAAGAAAAACACCCTGTCAGCATACCGCTCACAGGGCGGGGGGGATCATCTCATTAACCGCCCGCAGGCGGGCGGCTAAAGGATATTGCAGCAAATAACCGGATCGATTATTTTTTGTTTTTAAAATCAATGACCATACGGCCGGTAAATTTGCCCTGCTCCATCTCTTCAAAGATGGCATTAATGTCTTCAAGCGGGCGCATCGCCACTTTTGGTACCACTTTGCCTTCGGCACCAAAACGGAATGCTTCTTTCAGATCTTCGCGGGTTCCCACCAGCGAACCGACAACCTCGATACCGTCCAGTACCAGACGCGGAATACTCAGATCCATGGTTTCCACCGGCAGACCGACCGCCACAACACGCCCTGCGGCACGGACACTGCCGACCGCCGAGTTAAATGCGGATTTGGCTACTGCGGTAACGACCGCTGCATGCGCGCCGCCGAGGTCTTTCTGAATGATTTCATCGACATTATCGGTTTTCGGATTCAGGATCAGATCGGCGCCCATCTCTTTTGCCAGTGCCAGTTGTTTATCATTGACATCAATAGCGATCACTTTGGCATTAAAGACGTTTTTGGCATATTGCAGCGCCAGGTTGCCTAATCCACCGAGACCGTAAATCGCCAGCCACTGACCCGGTTTGATGCCGGAAACTTTAATTGCTTTATAAGTGGTGACACCGGCGCAGGTAATACTGCTCGCCGCGGCTGAATCCAGACCATCCGGCACTTTTACCGCATAATCCGCAGTCACAATGCACTCTTCCGCCATACCGCCGTCCACGGTATAACCGGCATTTTTAACTTCACGGCAGAAAGTTTCTTTGCCGCTGTTACAGTATTCACAATGGCCGCAGCCACGGAAAAACCATGCAACACTGGCACGATCGCCGACTTTCAGTGAGGTGACCCCTTCCGCGATTTCCGTCACCACACCAATACCTTCATGCCCGAGGATCACACCGGAGACATCACCAAAATCAGCATTTTTTACATGCAGGTCAGTGTGACACACGCCGCAGCATTCCATTTTCAGCAGGGCTTCTCCATATTTCAGAGGGCGTAATGTTTTCTCTTTGATTTCTACGGTCTTATTTTTTGCGACAACAGCTGCTTTCATAGTTCACCTCAGTTATGGAACAACAGAAAAGTTATGTTCAGTTCAGCAACATAACGACCATTAACTGGTTTATTCTAGCGTGAAATACGGGATAATACTGCACTCTGAATGCCAATCATTTCAACTATCATTAATAAGAATTATTGCATTCAGAGTGTATCAGCTATTGCCTGTTACAGGCGGGATGCGGGATACGATGGTGCGGGCAGCGGCTCGCGGGGGTCATTTTCAACAGTACCGAACCGGATATCGCCATTGTTCCAGTCACTGACAGCCTGCTGCAGTGTCTGTACGTCGTAGCCGACAAAATTCCACCACATCATTATCCGTTCCTGCACCGGTGTACCGCCCAGCAACAGCAACCGCGAGCCCTTCATCAGTGTCAGTGTGACAGAGGACAACCCTTCACCGACATACACCAGCTCATTGGCGGTATAAACTTCACCGCGGTATGTCAGTTGGCCCTCCAGCACAAAGAAGCCGTATTCGAAGTCCGGCCGGGTATCGAGTGTGGTTTGTGTTGCCTGCTGTGCCAGCAAATCCATGCCGATCAGCGGGGAAAAATGCAGAACCGGCGAACGGTGATCACCATATTCGCCGGTCAGTAATGTGAAACTCACCTGGTCATGATGCCAGACAGGTAAATCAGGATAGTGGTCAAAGCGCGGCGCGATGGTGCTGTCCGCCGGAGGTAAGGCAATCCAGAGCTGGGCGGCATGCAGACGGGCATTTCTGCCGGCGGAATCTTCGGTATGTGTGATACCGCGTCCGGCTGTCATCAGATTCACCTGTCCCGGGCGGATAATCTGCTCTGATCCGAGGCTGTCCCGGTGCAGCACCTCACCTTCCAGCATCCAGGTGAACGTCTGTAAGCCGATGTGCGGATGTGGCCCGACTTTCATGCCGTCATCCCCTTTGAAAACTGCCGGACCGGCATGATCCAGAAAACACCAGGCGCCTATCTGACGGCGCTCTTTTACCGGTAATGCACGGGATACCGGCACGCCGCCGACATCTTTAATCCGCGCGCTGATACGCTGGGGTAAGACCTCTTGTCTGTCTGTCATGGTGTCACCTGCCTTGTCAGTGAGAGAGTACCGTCAGCAAGCGGACGGCTGCCTTAAGGTATCAGTATACTGTTAAGCATTCACATGACAAATAAAGAGAAAGCCCCGCATATCACACTGTGATATGCGGGGCTGACTGACAGGATCAGCGCTCACGCAGGGCTTCGTTGGCCCGGTTCAGCGGTTTGACCAGATAAATACAACAGATTCCGGATATTCTGCATAAAATTCAGAAAATGCCACAAGAGTTGTAGTACTAACGGTAATATAAAATACATATCCGGAGATTATTATTTCCGGTTATATTTTCGTAGCTTTATTTATTGTTTTTCCCGCCAAGAGAAATAATGCGGTCCGCTGACTCAATCGTCGACTCGCGGTGCGCAATAATAATCCGCGTGATCGGCAGTTGGCGGATCGCCTGATTGACGTAAGATTCACTCTCTTTATCCAGTGCGCTGGTGGCCTCGTCCATAAACAGAATGCGGGGCTTGCGGTACAGGGCGCGGGCAATAAAGATCCGCTGTTTCTGCCCGCCGGACAGTCCTTCGCCCAGCTCTCCTATCAGCGTTTCATAGCCCATCGGCATCGATATAATCACGTTGTGAATATAACTGGCCTGTGCACAGGCGATCATCAGCTGCTCGTCGGGATTTTCGGTGAACCCGCAGATATTTTCGCGGATCGAGCCGGAAAACAGTTTGTCGTCCTGCATCACACAGGCGATCATTTTGTGGTAGTTATTGACGCCGAGCTGGCGGATCTCAATGTTATCAATGAATACCTTGCCATCCGATGGCTCAAACAGGCCGCACAGCACTTTCATCAGCGTGGTTTTTCCCGAGCCGGACGGCCCTGTTATCGCCACACTTTCACCGGGGGCAACCGACAGATTAATATCGCGGAAGATCGGTACGGACTGGCTGTCGTAACTGTACGCCAGGTTGCGGGTCTCCAGCCCGGCGGCCTGCATCTGCGGCTCGTACGGTACATCCGGCTTTTTATTTTCCTGCTCGTTGAGCGCGATATCGGAAATACGCTCGTTGTGCAGGCTCATGATGCGCAGCTGCAGCAGGAACTCAATGATGGAGGCAGCGCGGTCGGAAAACTGCTCGCGGTAGGCGCTGAACGCGACAAACATCCCGAGGGTCATGGCGTTGTCGATCACCAGACCTGCGCCGATCCACAGGATGGCTATCTGGTCACAGGCCATAATAAAAATATTCACCCCGCCGAACATCAGGTTCATCTTGGTCAGGCGGATGCCGGTATTGATGGAATCGACTTTCAGATTCAGCCAGTGATTCCCCCGGCGATCGCTCATGCCCTGGGTTTTCACCGTGGTGATGCCGTAGAGGGATTCCATAAAGTACGACCCGGCGCGCGCCTCTTTGATCAGCGATTCCTCTGACAGCTGGCGGTAATAACGGTAGGTCGCCAGCCGCAGCCCGATATATACGGCGGTAAACCCGAGCACAATCCAGGTGAGATGGCCGCCGTAGAGGATCATCATGATAAACACGCCGATCAGCATGATACCGTCCATGATCGCCCCGACCACGCTGGTGGTAAAGGTGGTACGCAGAATATCCAGCGAGCCGAAACGGGACTGAATATCCCCGAGTTTGCGCCGCTCAAAATAGCTGAGCGGCAGCCGCAGCAGATGGGTGAATAATCCGGACTGCCACTGGACGTTGATCAGCGTTTCCATAATCACACTGGCCCAGGCGCGGCACATACTGACCGCTGCTTTCAGCAGAATAAAGAACAGTAACCCGACACAAATCAGGGACAGTAACCCCTGATCTCCGGCAGGAATAGCATGGTCCATCACCAGCTGTGTGCCGACCGGCATAATCAGGCCGATAGCCTCAATCACCACGGAGAACGCGAAGATTTTCAGCAGCGCTTTTTTCAGCCCGTGAATATTGCCGATCAGCTTGCGCAGGCTGAGTTTTTTCACCACCTCCTGCCTGGTGAAGGTGCTGCCGGGCCAGGCTTCCAGCGCCACGCCGGTAAAATTGCGCGACATTTCCTCAATACCGACCACCCGGCGGCCATAGGCCGGGTCATGCAGGATAAATTTGTTGCCGCTGATTTTCACCAGCACCAGAAAGTGATTGAAATCCCAGTGTAAAATACACGGCAGACGCAGATTGGGCAGGTCGTCCATATCCAGTGACAGCGCGCGGGTGGTCATGCCCAGTTCGGCGGCCATGCCGGTCAGTCCGGCCAGGGTCGCGCCCCGCGCGGAGAGATTGAACTGCTGGCGCAGGGAAATCAGATCGATACTTTTGCCGTAATGGGCGGAAATCATGGCCAGGCTGGCGAGGCCGCACTCAGAGGACTCGGTCTGGTGGATCACCGGAATGCGCTGACGCAGACTGAGATCGAGTTTTTCCAGCAGGTTTTTCAGGGATAAACGGCGCATACAGCCTCCCGGTCAGATAACAGCGTCCGTTCTGTCATGGTGTGTCTGCTCCTGTTGGCCCGGAGGCGCTCTGTTTCATGTCATAGAATGGCGATACCATCCACTGATAGATTTTGCGTTTTTCCAGAAACAGGGTGGTATTGGCTTTCATGCCGTTTTGCAGGCTGAGTTCGCGGCCGTCATAGGCGATCATCTGTTTTTCCGGACGTACAATCACTTTGTAATAGGGGATGGACTGCGGCATCTGACTGACTTTCGGCGCCCCGGCATAGGTCATCATTTCCTGTGCAGAGGCAGGGGTTTTGGAAATCACCTGAATGGTGGCGGCAAACTGGCCGAATTTTTCTGCCGGGAAAGCTTCATAACGGATATTCACCGCGTCACCGACATTCAGATAAGGCAGTGCGTCATTGGGCACCCAGAGCGCCAGCCAGTACTGACGGATATTTTCCGGCAGGATCTGCAGCAGGGTATCACCGGGATTGACCATCTGACCGACGGTCACGCCAAGGGAATCCACACGGCCGTCTGTCAGGGCACGAACGATAATCTCACCACCCGCGTCATTATTCACCTGCTCTTTCATCAGCTCAGACTGTTGTAATTCCAGCTGATAAATCCGGTTATCAAATTCTGCCGCCTGAGTCAGGATCTGGCTTTCCAGAGACGTAACCTGCAGAATATTCTGTTCATTCTGTCCGCTTAATCCCAGCAGACTGTTTTGCTGAGAATAATAAAGCGCAGCCTGATTCAGCCACTGATCTTTATTTATCAGCCCGCTTTCCCGGTAATGATGATAATTATCCATATTCTGCTTCATAATGCGGATCCCTTCCTGTGCCCGTTCAATAATCCCGGCAGATCGCAACTGTGCCTGTGCATAAAGGGACTTTTGTTTTTCGAGCAAGGCCAGAGTGGTCTGTTTGTTATCTCTGAGACGGGCGGTCATATCACGGATATGCTGTAACTGATTTTCAATTTCACGGCGCTGATTTTCACTGACCACACCGCTGGCTGTGGCTCTGCTGGTATCAATACGGTAAACCGGATCCCCTTTGCGGATAATCTGCCCTTCATTCACATATTGCCCGGTAATAAATCCCTGCACACCTGCATATACAGTAACAGCCCGGGGATTGGTGGTGATTTCTCCGGTCACACTGACCCGCCGCGTATAGCTGCCGGACAAGATAAAGGTCAGAAAAACCATTAAAAACAGAAAACTGCATACTATAATCAGCCACAGCGGAATACCGGGTAATAATAAGGCCTTACCCCGCCATTTCATTTTTCGGTTATCGAGTGCGGCTTTGCGGAACACAATAAACCCTGCCTGCGGTTATCCGGTGAATAAAAGGCCGTCAGTATCAGGGAAAAGATAAAAAAACGGGAATTCATAAAATAATGAATTCCCTCAAAATATGATATTGACTGCGGAACAGTCAATAATGCGGGTTATAGTATTAATTAACCGGCACCAGAAACTGCTTCAATTTCCAGAATACTTAACTCTTTCATATTTAGATTTCCCTTTCATTATTTATGACTTCGTCTGAACATAGTCATCACGGTACTTATTTTAGATGAATTGACTGCTGATAATGAACAGAGGGAAGGATGTAATAAAAATCAATCGTTGTTACAGCGGAAAATAATATAGTTAATATACTGACAGAAAATAATTATTATTTATCAGCTCAACAGGAAAAACTGCAATTCCACATCACTTTTCAAGTATATATTTTCTTAAGAAATTATACTATATTGTCGTAAAATATTCAGGTTTTGTTATGAATCAAAATAACATTCCTGCTCTGTCGTCAGCCGGGAAAAACACCGGCGATTCCGATGATAACTATTTATATATCAAGGATCCTCTGTGGTATATTCCGCAGAGGATCACCATTTATACTATTACTTTATCAGCGTATTATTTACAAATACCACCGAGATCTACAATGC